>CAZYFW010000013.1:7225-18292 GCA_964646685.1 uncultured Thermoplasmatales archaeon | reverse complement strand
AATCCCTTAAACAAATTAGAGAACATCCCAGACAAACCTATAATGAACTTATTTCCCGTATGATAAAACTTTTTAAAAATGTAAAAAAGAGAAACCAATACGATGAGTTTCTCCATAAAATTCAACAACAAAAAATGAAAGAACTATGGGATAACAAAGAAGACGAGGCATGGGAAGATGCTTAAGTCAGGTGATATAATAATCGCCCAAATACAATTTACAGATACCTTTGAAACAAAAAAGAGACCTGCTCTTGTACTATTTGAGGAATTTGACAATGTAGTTGTTGCAGGAATAACAAGTAACCTCGAAATGAAAGGAATACCTCTTACAAAAAAAGAAGGTGCTATAAAAGACAGTGTGATAAAATTAAACTACATATTTACAATATCAAAGGCAATGATCTCTAAGTCTTTGTTCCATTTAAATAAAGAGAAGAAACACATGGTCTTTGGTGAATTAACAAAACGATTAAATGAATTGAATAAATAAACCAAACTATTAGAAAAAAACAATTATTTTACCGGTAAAACCGAGTCAATATCTCATCCCCTGAAATATTTTAATTAAAAATAAGAAAAAGATAATTTAATTTTTATAGCTTTGGCGTTAATTACAAACTGGTGGTACTTTGTTGAGTAGTTGTAGATTGACTGCTGCCTGGCTGGGTTGTAGATTGACTAGCGGGGCTACTAGGATAAGATTGCAAAACAATGGTTTGTAGTTGTTGCATGTAGCTTGTCCCTTGTATAAATCTTCTGATTACAGTAACAGTTAATGTTTCTGACCAGTCACTTACATCTCCATTGGAATTTCTTGATCTAACTTTCACTTCGTTTTCTCCAAGATCTAACCAGAACTTCAAACCAAATGCATCACTTCCAGATGCATGATCTGAAGACCATGGGCCTTCATTGCCATTCCAACTCCATTGATATTCAAGCCTTCCTCCATCTGAGTCAATTGCATAAGATTTGTACAGCTGTGTGGTAAATCTACTTACATTTTCTGTTGGGCCAACTGGTTTCATTGGTCGACCTGAAAAGCTAAACGTTTTGTTTACTGTCCCCCTTGAAAATGCTGTCTCATATATTTCTGAATAATCTCCCGTAGTACTATTATAAATTGCAATTCTTATACTGTGCCACAGGTAAGAATCTACTTCTTTGTTCGTAGTAATAAATTCTGCTTCAAAGGTACCATCTGCGTTTAAACTATATGTTTGACCATCACAATGTATCTCTACATCATTTGGGCTGATCCCATCTATCTTGCCTTTTACAATTATTGATTTGTTGTATGGTATGTCTTCTTCGTTTTCTGGGAATATAAAATTGTAAAAATCTATTGTTTTATTACATAATTCCAATACATCTTCTTTTACTATCTCCAACTCGGCTGGAAAGTTTTCTATAAGGTCCTCAACAATTAGTTTAACTCTCTTTAATTCTTTTAAAAACAAAACAAAAGTGATTACACGTATATCTGAAAGAAAAGCTCCTATTGTTTCTGGTAATTGTTTTATAGTCTGAAGAGCACCAACCCATTTTCCCAATATTGATTTTATCTCATTCAATAGTGCTGTGGACTCTATTGTATATGTTATTGGACCATTTGGATCAATTAGCCATCCAAGTTGTTCACTGCTGAGAGATTCAAGTAACCACCATGATATTATACCTGTTATTTGGGACATAACTTCATCTCGTATCGAACTAATGATCCATTGGATGATCAATTGGATAATGCCTGCGAATATTCCAGTAGTTCCATATTCATTAAGTACATTCTGTAACCCCAATGTATCCAATTCTCCATCTTCGGTAATAAAACGATCAACAATTTCATGTGCTATCAGTCTTGTTGGCTCATCTTCGATATCATCTATTGCATCCAGTAGATAGTTAATTTCGTCTTCAGTTAAAGGTATCAAATTACTTGTTTGTTGAACAACCAAATATTCTCCTTCTAATTCCTGCTGTTCACCAGAAATTTGATCCTCTGCAATTGTGATCGAGGATAATGGAACAGTTAGCATCAGCATCGCAAAAAAACTTGCAATCAATACTTTCTTTTTCATAGTACCACCAATTATTATATTATATTTATAATATAAAAACTATATAAACATTTCTATGTTTTATAGGTTAATTCTGCTATTTTTGTTTAAAATATAAAAAATTTCATTTTCTTAGAAAAATCTCTATGGGGTTAATCTTGTCCTATCTCTTGGGAACAAAATACACTCTCTAATATTTTTGATGTCTAAAAGTTCCATCAAAAATCTTTCAATACCAAATCCAAATCCACCGTGAGGTGGCATACCATATCTAAATGCTTTAAGATACGACTCAAAATCTTTTGGATTAAGACCGCATGCTTTTAATCTTTTCTTTAGAAGTTCTACATCATGAATCCGTTGACTGCCAGAAGCAAGTTCAACGCCATTATGTGCTAAATCAAATCCACGTGAGAATTTATCTCCTTCAGGCATCGTATAAAACGGCTTAGCTTCCAGAGGGTAGTGGATAATAAAGTAAAAGTCATATCCCTCTTTTTTCATGATATTTCCAAGCAACTTCTCATCTTCCGTTCCAAGATCTTGACCCCATGTTGCCCCTGAATCATTCTTATTCAATTCCTTAATAACATTATCATATGGTATACGTTTAAACGGTAATTTTGGCAACACAATCTTTTTTTCTAGTAACTTAAGCTCATCTTTACATTCACCTGCACGTTTCCACATATGATAAACTAAATTCTCTAGGATTTTCATTATATCTTCTTCGCTGTTAATGAATGCCATTTCTAAGTCTACAGCGGTAGATTCGTTAAGATGTCTGCGAGTGTTGTGTTCTTCAGCTCTAAAATACCATGCAATTTCATATACTCTATCCAAACCTGTCGCCATCAAACTCTGTTTATACAACTGAGGCGATTGAGCAAGGAATGCTTCCTTTTCAAAATATTTTACCTTAAAAACCTCTGTTCCCCCTTCTGAAGAACTGGGAATTATATTTGGAGTATGCACTTCAGTAAAATTTTGAGATTGAAGATATTCATGAACTGCAGAAATTACAGTATTTCTAATTTTGAAAATTGCTTGCTTTTCCTGTTTACGTAAATCAATAAAGCGATTGTCAAGACGAGTCTCAAGTTCAGATTCAACTTTATCTACAACCCCAAGAGGCAACGGCGTCTCTGCAGTAGACAATATCTCAACTTCTTCGGGTATTATTTCGTATCCATTCCTGACTTTATCATTCTCTTTGCATGTCCCTTTCACGGCAATAACTGATTCACGCGAAATGGAAACTAACTTCTCAAAGAGATCTGGACTTTTCTTTTTCAAAGCAGTAACTTGTAGCGTACCTTTGTTATCACGAATAATAATAAATGCAATAGAGCCAATGTTTCGAACATCTTCAACCCATCCAGAAACTGTTATTGATTTTTCATAATCTTTATTAGTTACATCCTTTGAATAATGACTTCTATATGATTGCATATATTACCTCTAATCAAACCAATGAATTTAGTCTTTTTGAAATGAAAGATAGTACGTCTTTTAGCATTTTTTCATTGTTCCATGATTCAACAAGCCGCTCCAATATATTTTCATCTTTCGTTTTTAGTGTTTTAACCCACTTCTCCATATTTGGGATTGCTCTTATGACATTGTCAACGATGGTAACACTGGCGGTTTTAGCAGTCCGCGATAGTGGATTTAAATCAATAGCAATTACAGTCTTACCCATCTTTCGCAATGCTTGGCATCGATCCCCATCTTCTAAAGGAACAAGTACAACATCAGCAGAAAAGACACCCTCTTTATCACATAACCCTCGATCATGTTCAAGACCAGGTATTCTCGCGTCTCCCTTTCCGCCATAGACGTTTTGTGCACCTTTGTTATGTAATTCATTTGAAAGCTCTTTTATTCGCTTTTCAGTTCGATGAAAAAGATTGACTTCAAGCTTTGCATGGACGGCATCTGCAAGACGAATACAATCTTCAGCAGCCAAAGCAACGACATTGCCATTAACGGAAATAACAGGACTCTTTGCGAGCAGTAGTGCTGCTGCAGCAACCTTTTCGGCCATATCGGCGAGAGGTAGGGTTTTTTCACCTATGAGATAATCAAACGATTCGCCCCTCCCATGAGCAATAAGCCCGGTTTCATGAACGAGACCCTTCTTCATTGCCTGTGAGATTTTTTCCCGTGTCATTAACGAAACATAACGTGGATGACTCTCTGGTATCTTATGTTGCATACAACATACACAATACACTCGTATTTTTAAATCTTAGTTATACTAGTGAAAAGAAAAAGAAGTATGATGGCTTTTGTAATTTAACCATACATGCCAGGCTGTGGTGTTTGACTTGCTGATACCATTGGCTTTGCTTGTTTATGGAATTTCTGCAATTGTTTCTCTATCCTTTCAGATTCTTCATAGAGTGGCGTTACGTTGATTTCTGCTCCTATTATAAGGCCCATAACGTTAATAGCAGCAGCCGCAGCCTTAGCGTCAGGATAATTTGGGTGTGCCTCGGCAAGGATGGAAATTACGTTGAAATGTGACTGTTTACCTATGTTTAAAAGAACTCCTGAAACACCTGCGATTATGCCATTCTTAAATTGAGCAATCTTTTTTTCCGTCAGCATTTTCCTTGCTTTTTCTGTTGATCCTATGGCATATGCATCAACGGTTTTGTCTTCTTCTTCTGAATTGCCCCCCTCAACTACCATCCCTTCTGGAGAAATAAGAAGTTTACATTCCTTTTTTATAGCCCAAGCCAGAATGGCATCTGAAATGGCATTGATAAGATTGGGTTTAGGTTTAAATTCCGATACAAATACAACGATTTTCTTTCCATTGCTCTGACTTCCTGCATAAATGCGGACTGGTGATAATGGCTCTCCCGTATGAACTACAGATAACGCAGGAAAATGAGGCGATCGGACACACCCAACCTGATTGAGATTTAACGCATCAATTAAATAATTCGCAGCTATGGTACTTACAAGTCCTATCGAAGGAAATCCAGCAATTACAGTGGCATCCTTAAGATCCATGTCTTCAAAATCAATAATTTCAATATCTTCCATGTGCACCACCACTATTTTACCCTACATGTGTATTCTACCATTTAAAATTAATCTATCCTTTTACAACCCCGAGAGGGGTGCATTTTACTACCTTTTTTGATATTCCTGTTTCATGGGCGATGTTAACCACGTTTTTGATATCTTTGTACGCATCTGGGGCTTCCTCAGCAACAACTTTCAAACTTGCTGGATGAATATAGATTCCTTTGTCTTTAAGATCTTTTACAACTTGTTCCCCGCGCCATTTTTTCAGAGCTTGGTGTCTGGACATGATCCGCCCGGCTCCGTGACAAGTAGAACCAAATGTTTCTTCAGCTTCTTTAGTTCCCTTTAGAAGATAACTCTCAGTTCCCATGTCCCCTGGAATCAACACCGGCTGTCCAATATCTCTATATTTCAATGGAATATCTGGTTTTCCGGGTCCAAACGAACGTGTTGCTCCTTTTCTATGGACATATACCTTTCGTTTTTTTCCGTCAATTTCATGTTCTTCTAACTTAGCGATGTTGTGACAAATATCATACACTATCCCCATACCTAAATTCTCGGCACTATCGTGAAGTATTCTTTCAAATGACTCACGTATCCAGTGAACTATCATCTGCCTATTACACCAGGCGAAATTTGCTGCGCATGCCATGGCCCCAAGATAGCTTTTCCCTTCAGGTGAGTTTACGGGGGCACATGCAAGTTGTCTGTCAGGAAGCCAGATATCATATTTCTTTACCGCCTGTTCTAAAACACGTAGATGATCGGTGCATACTTGGTGGCCAAATCCACGAGAACCAGTATGGATCATAACCATAATCTGTCCTACATTTTTCACTCCAAAAGCTTTCGCTGCGTCGAGTTCATAAATTTCTTCTACTTTTTGTATCTCAAGAAAGTGATTTCCTGCTCCTAATGAACCTAATTGGGGGGCACCTCTTTGTTTGGCTTTTTCAGAAACCTTAGAAATATCGGCATCTTTTAAGCATCCGTTTTCCTCCAAGTAATCAACATCCTCTTCCCAGCCATATCCATTTTCTACAGCCCACTGAGCCCCCAATTGTAAAACATCTTCTAATTGCCTTCTGTTAAGGCGAACTTTGGCTTTAGATCCAAGGCCGGAAGGAACATTTTTAAACATCTCATCAACGATAGCATGTATCTTTTTTTCATCCAAATCATCAATGGTTAAATTGGTCCTAACAAGCCTGACGCCACAATTTATGTCAAAACCGACTCCTCCAGGAGAAATAACGCCTTCTTCGGCATCAGTAGCTGCAACACCACCTATTGGAAATCCATAGCCCCAGTGTATGTCTGGCATGGCCAATGCTTTCCCTACTATACCTGGAAGCATTGTCATATTTGCCGTTTGTTCAGCAGCATTATCCATTCGAATAGAAGAAATCATGGGTTCATCGGCGTAAATAACTGCAGATGTTCGCATTTCCAAATTATTGTTTTCTCCTTTATAGCTAGAAGGAATTTCATATCGAAAATCATCTATCTTATTTAACGGACCATTCCATCTCATTACTTAAACACAGCTAGGGTAAGAAGAAAATGATTTATAAATCTTGATGATAAAAAAAGTTTCTACTTTTTCTTTCTGAGGTAAGGAACCCCAGTCTTTTTATTTTTCTTTACTTCGTATCCTTTAGGTAGTTCTATAGGATCGCCATCATCAGGTTTTGCTTTACTGAAAAAACGAACTATGCGTTTCTTACCAGATCCCGTTTCTACCTCTTTTTCATAAAGAGTATAATCTTGATGTTTGTATCCAGCAACTTCTTCAAATTCTTCTACAGGGCTTTCTCTCTCGTAATAAGAATCCCATTCTTCGCCACCTTCGCTTTCTCTAACATATGGATTCTCTCCCCTCTCGAAGGATTCATCCACTGGCTTGTAATCGGTTCGATACTCTTTCAAATCCTTCTTTATTTTTTTTGCTAGTTTTCTTTTAATTCCTTTTATTTTTGTCAATTCTTTGATAGGTTTTTCTTTAAGTATATCAATAGAAGTAATCTCATTTTCATAGAGTAGTTTGGCTGTTTTTTGATCTATGCTCTTTATGCCATTAAATGCATCTATTAATTTCTCCTTTTCTTTTACAGAAACGTCTTCTTTTATTGATTCTTCTAACTGTTCAATATCTGCCTTTTCAACCGTCTCTTCTTTAACTTTTTCATCAACAGGTTCCCACCCGGATGTCGTTTTTAGTTCTACGGGTGACGGCATGATGGGTTTATTCTCAACTTTTTTCTCTTCTTTACTAATTGATACAACTTTGGCACTACATTTGTGACAAAATTCGTAACCCTCTTCAAGTTTAGCTCCACAATCTATACAAAATCTCCTTATGTCTCCTACCTTTTCTTCTTTAATAATCTCCTCAGTCTTTATTATTTCCCAATTCGATATTCCTTCTTCTTTTTTTTCTACATGAGCTGGTAGAGTTTTTTCCTCTGGTTCAATTTGCTCTTCTTTTATATCTTCTTTCTCAGCAGGTACTGGCTCCCATTCAGGAAGAGCTTCTTCTACAGGTTCTGGTTGTTTTATTTCTTTGGGCCTTTCTTCTATGGTCACTCCCTTTTTTGCAACTTCCTTAGGCTTAACTTCAATGAACTCAGGACTATCAACTTCAACTTTTTCTACTTCATATAGCTCTTCATCTTTATGTGGTGGCTCTTCCTCTGGTTCTTCCATTGTAATTTCTGGAAATTCAACAATATCTTCGTCTCTTAGATGAATAGTTACTCTAGGTTCTAAAGAATCGGTCTCGCTTTCACTATCATTTTTGTAACTTTTGTTAGTATAAACAACGTGTTTAGATGAATCCCCCAACCTCTTTCTTAACGCCTTTAAATATTTCTCATCATCAGGATGAACATTTGAACCAGAATTATCGTCTAAAACCATGCGTAATCTATCAATACTCTTTTTTTTCGACTTCTCATTTTTCTTCATGAACTATTACCACCGTATGATTTGTATCCATATGTCTGGTTGCGTTACTATATATATGTTATTGGACAACTCTTGTCATAATAGTATAAAATCTTTATTATATTAATATATTTTCCCAATAATGACTTATTTTTCAACTTTATCAATTAAAAAGTTTATTAAGCTGTTGTTACATGTCTTTCATTTTGATTCAAATGAATTTCAAAGGAAAAGACATAATTTCCATAAAAGATTTTTCAAAAGAGGAAATAAATTACGTCCTTGAATGTGCTACGGAAATGGTTCCATACGCCCGTGGTGAAAAATATAAGAATGTACTTGGCGGAAAGGTATTATCTTCACTTTTCTTTGAACCTAGCACTCGAACAAGACTTAGTTTTGAAAGCGCTATGAATAGACTCGGTGGACGAGTAATTGGTTTTGCTGACCCTACGGGAACATCATTAAAAAAAGGAGAAAGCCTAGCAGATACCATCCGGATGGCAAATGCATACAGTGACGCGATTGTGATGAGGCATCCACAAGAAGGTGCAGCAAGATTGGCTGCAGAATTTGCAGATGTACCTGTTCTTAATGCTGGAGACGGCGCAGGCAGGCATCCTACGCAGTGCCTCCTTGATTTATTTACCATCCTTACTGAGAAGAAACGGATTGGAAAAAACAAGATTGTACTTCTTGGTGATTTGAAATACGGCCGAACTGTTCATTCTCTTGCGTATGCTTTGTCTCTTTATGGTGCAGAGTTGACTTTTGTTTCTCCACAAACGCTAAAAATGCCCAAAGAGGTGATTAACGAGTGCAAGGATTTAGGTGTTGATCCTATGCAAACATCCAACTTGGAGAAAGCTATCAAAGATGCAGATGTTTTGTATGCCACTCGAATTCAAAAGGAACGTTTTCCAGATGCAGAAGAATACAATCGAGTTGTTGGGACCTACAAAATAGACAATGAGCTTTTGGAACAAGGAAACAAAAATCTTATTGTCATGCATCCACTCCCACGTGTTACAGAAATTGCTCCCGAAGTGGATATTACGCCTCATGCTATTTATTTCAAGCAAGCTTTCAATGGCGTACCTGTCAGAATGGCTTTATTATCTCTTGTTATAGGGGGGAAATTATGAAAGAGCTTAAAATTCAGCCGATTAAGAATGGGACAGTTATTGATCATATAACTGCAGGTAATGCTGTTAAGGTTTTGCACATCCTTGGAATCCCTAAGAGTTCTACTTCTATTGTAAGTGTTGCAATGAATGTAACGAGTAAGTTTGGAAAGAAGGATATTGTCAAGGTGGAAAACAGAGAGCTTGATCCTAATGAGGTTGATAAAATAGCTTTAATCTCTCCAAAAGCTACTATTAATATTATCCGAGATTATGAGGTTGCTGAGAAACATAGAGTTAAACTTCCTAATGAAGTAGTTGGTATAGTTCGTTGTTCTAATCCTACATGCGTATCCAACTCAAATGAACCTGTTAAAAGTAGATTTATTGTGTTGGATAAGGATCCTATTCAGATTAAATGTTATTATTGTGAACGTGAGCCAGAGGATATTGCTGAGAGGATTATCTGATATCTTTGAGTATCTCCTCTGCACGATCTAGTTTAATTTTTCCTTCTTTGACCATTTGGTTAGCAATTTTTTCTATTTGATCTCCTGTTGCACCTGCCATAACAGCTATGTTTTTTGCATGAAGGGACATATGTCCTTTTTGAATTCCAACTGTTGAAAGTGCAAAAACTGCTGCAAAGTTTTGGGCAAGTCCAAGGCTTACTACTACTTCCGCTAGTTCTTGAGCAGTTTTTATCCCTAATATTTTTTTACAAAGCTTTGCCTTAGGGTGAATATTACCTGCACCTCCTATTATTCCGACTGCCATTGGAAGCTCTAGCTCTCCAACAAGATTCCCATCTTTATCTTTATAATATCGGCTAAGAGAGGCATATTGACCATTTCTTGATGCATAAGTATGAGCACCAGCTTCAATTGCTCTAAAATCATTACCAGTTGCAATAATTAACGCATCTATGCCGTTCATTATGCCTTTATTGTGAGTAGCTGCCCTATATGGGTCAACTGCTGCAAGAGTATATGATTCAAGAAAAGCATCAACAATATGCTCTCCACCCATTTTTTCTTTATCGAAAACAGCCGTTGCTTTTGCCAATCTTTTATCAGCTAAATTAGAAAGAATCTTCAATCTAACTTTACCGCCAGTAATTTCTTCCATCATAGGGGCAAGGGCTTCGCACATTGTGTTGACAGCGTTTGCTCCCATGGCATCTCTGACATCCACTATGAGGTGTGTGACAATCATTTTGCCAAGAGGGCTGTCAAGAATCCTAACTTCTATATCTTTAGCCCCGCCACCAAACTTTAAAAGAACCTTATCCTGTTCATTTGCTAGATGTAAAATTTCTTTTTTCTTATTCATAATTTTTTTAGCAGCACCAACTACATCATCCATATGTAATATCTGGATTTGACCAATCATTAAAGGATCTGTACACTCTGTTTTGAAACCACCTTTGGCTCTTGCAATTTTTGCAGCATTACTCGCAGCTGCAACAACACTAGACTCCTCAGTTGCCATTGGGACGAGATAATCTTTACCATTAACTTTGAAGTTAACAGCAATACCAAGAGGTAACTCAAAAGTGCCTAGAACATTTTCAATCATCCTATCCGCAATGCCCATATCAAGGCAAGATGAAAACAACTTAGTTTCTTCTTCATTTAAATCTGAATGTTTCTTAATAAGTTCTATTCTTTCTTCAACTGGTAACTTATAAAAACCAGAAATTTGTGATGATTTATCTGCCATATCTATCATTTCCCCCAAATTATGGATTCCTCAAAAACAACTAACGCTTTTTATAATTGTTCATTAAAAAATCGATTATTAACGATTTTTCCTTTAACTTTCCTCTTTCAAACCTATCTTTTCATTAAGATAATTCAAAAAAGTATGATAAATATCACTTTTAATTTTACC
>CAZYFW010000013.1:0-7125 GCA_964646685.1 uncultured Thermoplasmatales archaeon | reverse complement strand
GCAAGACCTCTAAGAATTAATTCAGTAGTTGGAAGAAGCTCAAAATTTTCTTCGATTTTAGATAACAAACCAACGATTCTACAAAAAGCACAAGGGGATTTAATCTCCTTTTTATCGACATCAAAATCAAACTTTATATGCAAATTATCCAAAAACTGTTTTTCATAACGATGATCATCTTTCTTTTTTTTACCTGGATGGCTGGCTTCCATCCAATCCATAACCTCTTTAGGAGATCCCATTACCCACGGGGGCTCTCTAAAGCTACTATCGTATCTGCTCATATTACCAAATACAAATTAGGCAGAGTTTATAACCTTTCCTGGAACTTTAAAAGATATGTTCTCTAGATTTAACTGCCATGCCACAATTAAAAGATAACATCTCAACCCTATTCAGTAGGCATCGCCCAATTGCGAGTAATTTATCTTTTTCATCGACAATAATACATTCATCAAAAGGCCGAAGATCAGGATCGCAATCTTTTACAAACTTTGCAAAAACACTTTTTCCATCTTTTACAAAAGGCACTGCATCCTTGTCAACAACAACTCTCAAATTTGGATATTTAAAAAATTTATGCAATAACTTTGCACCATCAATTTTCAAGGTAAAAAATCCATCACCAGCGCGCATTGATAAAATATGTTTACCATCACAATAAATGTTACGTATTTTATGTGTTTTCTTTGATTTAACAATATCTATTTTTCCGTTCAATAGTGCTTTGGAAGCATATTTGCCAAACTGCATATTTGCAACAGTAGAAACTCTTAAGATATCTTTATCAATTTTTTTCTTTTTTGAAGGCTGTAATTCATCAATAGTTGACTTGCCTTTCCAACAGATAATATCTTTTTTCTTTGAAAACTCCTCAAATACTTCTGTAACATATTTTTCTGTTTCTTCATCTGTAATATCTGGGAAAATTGATTGAGCAAAGGGATACATTTCATCTAGCTCAATCGGAACTGGTCCAAGATGAGAATCAACAACTATGTTTAGATCACTTCTCTTAGCAAATATTTTCTTTATTTGCTCAGAATAAAAAATTGAGTAAGGTTTGTTTCCTTCTGGAAAAACAATGGAAATATCATGCATTGGTTTATACCTGCTCAATAGTCTTTTGTGAGTTCTGTAAACAATTGGTCTGTGAATAGTTTGACTTCCAGTGTAGAATAATGCCTTATTGGTGCTAACAGGTTCAAATTGTTCAAGCCAAATTTTAATATCCTTATTTCTTAACACATTCATTGCCTCTAAAAGATATGGATTTGAACTTGCACGTCTCTCCACAAGCTCCCATAAATTACCATTAGATATAGCTGATCTAATTTTCCTAATTTCTTCAAAACTAACATATAAATTATGTTTTGCCATCTGTAAAACTTTATCTTTTTCATCAAGTTTTTTAAGCTCAGATGCAGAATATTTTGAACAAACTGGACAACTGCAAGGCAACTCAGTTAAACTCTCAAGTTTTTCAGTCCCCCAGTAAAAAATCATCCGCCCATCATTTGCATATTTTGCATATGCAGAAGAATCAAAAAAATCACAGCCAAGTGCAACTGCGAGAGGAAATATCAACGGATGTCCTGCACCAAATAAATGCACAGGTTTTGAAGGATCTAATCCTAGTTTTGAATAAATAATACTTCTAACAAGATCACCATATCTCTGATTTTCCATCAGAGGTACAACGCCACCTATTGGGAAGAAATCTCCATCAATATTACTTAGTTTTTTTGCACATGATTCTCTCAGATCTGGATAAATAGATCCCTGAACAGTGCAGGCAAGTATCATCTCCCCTTTTACTTTAACACTTTGTTTAGCACGTTTTAACGTTTCTTTCATCCCTTGTTCTGCTTTTGTTTTAGTTTGATCCGGTGTGCCAAAAACATCGAGAATGGTTCCTACATCAGTGCCAATATCTCGCTGAAATTGTACAATTGCAATTGGATCTACATCTATATCTCCATAAACATATGATTGAAATGTTCCGGAATCTGTCATTATGGGACCATCAAAATCAATAAGTTTGTGAACTCCATCATTAAGTGCCTTCTCTCTAAGTTTATCGTCTTTATAGATAATATATGAATTGGTAATGACCATTTCGGTCCTAAAGAGTTTTTTCATCTCTTTAGGAGTAATTAGCATTTTATTTGGATTGATAACTGGCATGAGATTCGGCGTGGTAACTGTTCCATGTTTTGTGGTAAATTTGCATATTCTACCAGCCGCATCTCTATCTTTGATTTCAAATTTCATAATCTATTCTGGAATGTAAAATAAAAGGTAGTTATTTAGTTTTAGCTACTACAAAAAAATTGTTTTCACAAATTCTAATATTTAAACATGTGTTTTATCTTTACACGTTTATTTTGTTAATGAGTAATCTTAACTAAATTCCTATTTGAATTGGATTTATTATCCTTTTAAGGGTTGCAATGGCAGATAATGATGCCATATAACTTGATCCAGGATTATTTGGGTTGGGCATATTTTCTAGTTCCACGCGTAAACGGCCAAACGTTCCATGAGCCAATATTTTATGACTTATCCTGGTTGCTACAGGATCTGCAACAATTTCTACTTTGGTATCATCAAACCCTATTCCTGCAAGTGAGATACTTGCAGCTACGTTAATATTCTGGGGAAATTTCTTTACCGCTTGTCTGGCGCTCCCTTCAAAAATGACGGTTCTTTCACCAAGATTTTTGCCTAGCGATGACGGTGGTTTTGTTGTAACAAGAGTTACTTCATTTAAACCACCAACGTGGGCTGATAGCACACCATCGATTCCGCATACCGCTCCTGATGGAATATGAATCTTACACTGTTTTTTTCTTGCAACGTTTTCAAGTTTTTTCCGAAAGCGGTCATCAAATAAACTACCTACGCTCATAAGAATTAAATCCTTCCCAGCTTGGAGAATTTGTTCAGCGTATTCTTTTACTGCTCCTTGTGATGCTCCTTCAAACACAACGTCAACATCTCCTAAAAAATCCTTAACGGGTTTTATCTCCGCCTTGGTAATTAATTTACAAAGTTTTTTAGATGCCATAGGTTTGATGTCAAAAAGATAGATTTTCTCAATATCTTTCATCTTTCCAGCCGCTCTAGCTACGTCTGTACCGATTGCCCCACAACCAATTATGCCAAGATTCATGTAGTTCCCAAAACCTTAAAACATCAAATCAATATAAAACATACTATCATGGACGACATCGACAAATTTCTAAAGGAAGATCTAGGGAAAGAAGGAGACATAACCTCTAATGCTTTGTTTAATGACGAATGCACTGAAGCAAAAATAATTTCAAAGGAAGCATGTATTGCTGCGGGACTTGAAGAAGCAACAATGGTTTTTGAAAGAACAGGTGCAGAAATAAAATTATTGGTAAATGATGGGGACTCAGTTAAAGAAAAAACTGTTGTTGCTGAGATAAAAGGACCCATACGTTCTATTCTCAAAGGTGAACGATTGGCTCTTAATTTTATTTGTAGAATGAGTGGCATTGCTACGGAAACGAAGAGCCTTGTTGATATCTGTAAAGAGCTAAACCCAAACGTTAATGTGGCGGCTACAAGAAAAACAACACCTGGTTTCCGCAAATATGAGAAGAAGGCAGTTGTTCTTGGTGGTGGAGAAGCCCATAGATTTGGGCTTTATGATGTCGTAATGATTAAAGATAATCACATCAAGGGTGTTGGTTCTCTCGAAGTTTCAATTGGAAAAGCAAAGCAAAATGTTCGTGATAAAATTATAGAAGTTGAGGTAGAAAACGAACAAGACGCCATTACAGCCGCAAACATGAATGTTGATGTCATCATGCTTGATAATTTCGATCCTAAAACTGCATCATCAGTTGCCAAAAAAATTAGAGAGATAAACGGTGATATTCTTATAGAGATATCTGGCGGTGTAACTCCAGAAAATATTGTAGAGTATGCTTCCTTTGCCGATCGCATATCTTTGGGCTGTCTTACACACAGTATCAAGAGTGCAGATTTCTCATTGGAGCTTATTTAGGATTCTTTAGGAAATATTTAATAACCAATTTTTCTTTACAATATTGTAAAAAATATAATAATCACAACTGAGATGGGGTTTTTGTTGTGAGGGTATGGTGATTGGATGAGGAAAATTATTGAAGATGTAGTTGCTAATGAAAAAAATAATAAGAAAAAAAAGAAAGTTAAAAATGACGTTTTAAAAAATTCGCTCACTCGTGGTGTTGACAACAGGGAGCTAGAGGAAATTTTAAAAGGACTTACCACTACAATCAAAGTTGTTGGTTGTGGGGGTGCTGGAACCAATACCATTGCTCGATGTGTTGCAGCCAATATTAGTGGAGCCGATTTGGTAGCTATAAATACCGATGCTCAGCACCTTCTTTTAGCCGATGCACCTCACAAGATTTTGATTGGTAGACATTTGATACACGGTCTTGGCGCTGGTTCTCTTCCTCAAATTGGTGAAGAGGCAGCAAGGGAAAGCGAACAGGATGTTCGTAAAGCTATTGAGCGATCTGACATGGTTTTTGTGACCTGTGGTCTTGGCGGCGGTACCGGTACCGGATCTGCCCCTGTTGTTGCTCAGCTTGCTAAGGAATGTGGAGCACTTACAATTGGTGTTGTCACTCTTCCGTTTGGTGTTGAAGGCGTCATACGAATGGATAATGCGGAGACCGGATTGAAACGGTTACGAGATACGTGTGATACTGTTATTGTTATTCCCAATGACAAACTGCTTGACGTTGTTCCAAATCTATCACTAAATGCTGCATTCAAAGTTGCTGATGAAGTACTTATGAGATCAATCAAAGGTATTACTGAAATGATCACTAAACCAGGGCTTGTAAATCTTGATTTTGCAGATCTTAAGACTGTGATGAAGCGGGGCGGTGTTGCAATGATTGGTCTTGGAGAGGCAGAGGGTGAAAACAAGGCAGTTAACGCTGTTGTAGAAGCATTGAATTCTCCATTGTTAGAAGTTGACATTTCAGATGCAACTGGTGCTCTTGTTAATGTGACTGGCGGCGAAGACATGACAATTAGTGAGGCCGAGCGTGTTGTTGAAGAAATTTACTCAAGAGTTGACCAGAACGCGCGTATCATTTGGGGAACTACTATTGATCCTGAACTCAAGAGAAGCATCCGTGCCATGTTGGTCATTACTGGTGTAAAATCAAAACAGATTCTAGGTCCATCACAGAAGGCGTTTGAAAACAAGGAGTATGGTATTGATTTCGTAGCATAAACTCTTGTTTATATATCGTGCGGCATTTTGCCGCCAAATTCTTTATATATAGCTAGTTATTTGACCAGTTGCTTATTAGAGGTGTCTATAAGTGAAGTTATTCGAAATATTCAAAGGGAAAAAAAGAGAAAAAAGCAATAAAACTTTCATGGAACGCGCTTGGGATTTACAACACAACATAGAAGCTCGTCAAAAAAGAATAGGTAAGGGAAAATACGGCAGAGTTCTTAAGATGGCTCGCAAGCCAACCGATGAGGAATATGCCAAAACTGCAAAAATAACGTGGTTAGGTATTATGCTCATAGGTGGAATGGGATTTCTTGTTTATTTATTGGTATCACAAGTTGCACCTTGGATGGCAGGATTGCTTGGATTGTAAAAAGACGTGGTAATATGCAAAATTCAAATTTTGAAGGATCTATTGAAGAAAAACCAAAAATATTTTCCATAAAAACACAGGTTGGCAAGGAACAGAGTACTGCTGATCTTATCAATAGTAGAGTTGGAAAATCAAAGATAAAAATCCCTTCAATTTTGGTAACTCCTGAATTGAGAGGCTATATTTTCTTAGAGAGTTATGATAAAGAACGCATTCGAGATATGATTAAAACGATTTCTTTTGCTCGTAATATGTTGGAGGGAGACATCCCAATTGAACAGATAGAGCATTTCCTTATTCCTGCATCTGCTGTAGCAAAGATTGCAGAGGGGGATATCGTTGAAATGGTTGCCGGTCCATTTAGAGGTGAAACGGCTAAGGTAACACATATTGATGATGCAAAGGAAGAAATTACAGTTGAATTATTTGAATCGGTTGTTCCAATTCCAATAACTGTTCGAGGTGAACAGGTAAGAGTAATTAAAAGAAAAGAAGAAGATGAAAAGAAAGAAGAAAAGGAGAAGTAGATCGTTATGGCAGAGACAGTAAAAGCACTTGTTGATGGAGGAAAAGCATCAGCTGGTCCGCCACTTGGCCCGGCACTTGGTCCTCTTGGTGTAAACATTATGCAGATAATAAATACGATTAATGATAAGACAAAACAATTCGACGGTATGAAAGTTCCAGTAAAAGTAATAGTTGACCCAAAAACAAAAAACTTTGAAATAGAAGTCGGAACACCACCTGCATCGTCACTAATTTTCAAAGAACTAGGTCTAGAGAAGGGATCTGGATCCGCAGGTACCCATAAAGTCGGAAATCTTACTGTTGATCAAGCAATCAAAGTTGCAAAAATGAAAGAGGGCAACCTTCTAGGAAAAGAACTAAAACAGAAAACAAAGGAGATCATTGGCACGTGTGTTTCACTGGGTGTCACCGTAGAAGGTAAAAAACCACAAGAGATTCAAAAAGCCATTGATGAGGGTGAATTTGACACTAAATTCTCTTAAACCCTCGTTGAAAGAATTGTTTAATTGAAAGGATCATCCGATCACGTCGATAATCAAGAGGCATTGTATTACCTTCGCCCCATGTTTTTTTCTTTTCTATTTCTGAGAGAATTGTATCAACTTTTATATCTGTATTATCAACTATTGTATAGCCATATCCAGTGTATTGTGGCTCATGAGAGTCACTTCCACCAGTACCGCCAAAATTGAATTCGTTTGCAACCTTTGCTGTTTTTAGATTTGTCTGTGGTAAACTGCATGAGTTAAATACTTCAATTGCTGAAATTTTTTTACGTACGGATTTCAATTTTTCTTTTTTCAGCCCAGACATATTCCTGTATAAATGAGGTATGATGGGAATTGCACCTGTATCGATGATCTTTTCTACTGTCTCCTCCGCAGATAACCCTCTGGGTATGTTTTCTTTCGTGTCTAATGCAATGATGTGTCCATCTTTTGTTGATATT
>CAZYFW010000012.1:0-18751 GCA_964646685.1 uncultured Thermoplasmatales archaeon | reverse complement strand
GATTGCTGGAGAAATTCAAAAAATTAATTCTAAAAGTGCCCGTTGGATTGCATCTGATGCAATAAGAGAATTGTCTAGTGAAAAAGTGAAAAGAAGATTAGAAAGGAAAAAGAACTAAGCAATTCCTTTTATTGAAGCAGCACAGCCTTTGCAGATCTTTTTGGTTTGACCTTTGATTTCAATGTAATGAATGTCATCAAGGCCATGTTCTTCTCCGCATACAAGGCATGTATGTTGTTCCTCTATTTTTTCACCTCCCACATTTTATTTTGGTTTATATTTCTCCATATTTTTGTTTGATATTTTGCTACTTATTGTAAAATATAAAAAGACTATCGAAAGTTCGATCGCGAAAATAAGCAAAAACCAGCCAAACGTTGAACCTATTTTCATTAGATCGCCCCAGTTTGTAAAATCCAAACCAAAGGTTATTACAATTGAACCTAGAAAAGGAATAAACATACCAACTATGACAATTGCTAAGATCATTACCAAGTCTCTATTTTTCCCCATGATAACTCACTGATAATTAATTCATTATTAAAAGTTGTCCCAATATCATTCAAGATGATAGCTTATGGCCAACAATGGCATTCTGCCCTATGGATATACCGCCATCTCCATTTGGAATTCTATTATGAACGGTTAGTTTCAAATCGGCATTTTTAACCTGATTTTCAACCATTTCAGTAATTGGAATATTATATGATACTCCGCCGGTTATCCCGATGTTATCGATTCCTTTCTTCTCTGCATTTTCAATAGCAATATTTGTAAGATTATCTATTATTGTTTTAACAAAAGAATGAACATAATCTGCCTTTTCTTTTTCTGTGAGAGGTTTATTTATCATTTCATCTAGTTGCCCAAATAGATCAATTGTGTGGACTAATCCGCCTTTCATTTTAGTATCAAATGAGTATGTGGGTTCACCTATGGCAAGATATTTTTCCAACTTCATTGCAGGTTCACCGTCATAAGTTCTTTTTGTACAAATGTTAAGATAACAAGAAAGAGCATCTAAGACTCTGCCAAGACTGCTTGACTGAGGAGATTTATTCATCAATTTTGAAAGTATTTCTGCTTTTTTATCTGTAAAGAATTTCTCTTCACCAAGTTTCTTGAAAATCGCAAACACTAGTCTACGTGGATCATGCGTAGCTTGGTCGCCACCCAACAACGGAATATATTCAAGATGGCCAACGCGTTCAAAATCCTGAAAATTAGAAAACAGAACTTCTCCACCCCAAAAAGTTCCATCGCTGCCATAACCTAGCCCATCCAAAGTTAATACAATGCTTTCCTCTAAATTATTATCAACTAAAAGTGAAGTAGCATGTGCCCAATGATGTTGTACTTCATGAAGAGGCGCTGAAAACTCATCTGCAAATTTCTTTGCAACTTTTCTTGAATCATAACCAGGATGCAGGTCCTGAACAACAGCATCAAGTTCTTGTTTTTTCATTGTTAGTTTCATAAAATGACGAAGGCTTTCTTCTAAAAATTCAAGAGATGAATAATACTTAGAGTTTCCAATATATTGAGTGGCAAAAACGTTTTTATCGTGAGAAATGGCACCTGTAATATTTTCACCAGCACCCACACTTAAAATCTTTTTATCATAATCTACAGCAATTGGCTCAGGGACATAACCCCGTGATTTTCTAATAAAAAAAGTGTTGCCCTTCCACAATCTTACAACAGAATCATCGACTCTATTTGGAACGGATCTATTATGTAAAAGATAAATATCTGCATCAATAGAAAATGCTTCTTCATCTGTTGTAATCATTGCTTCTCCAGGAATATTTGAAGAAGTCATTACTAATGCATCTGATTTTAAATGTGAAAAAAGAAGATGATGCAAACCAGTATAGGGTAAAAATATTCCAATTGTATCTAATCCAGGAGATACCTCTTTTACTCCGATCTTAGTCACAAGAACAATTGGTCTGCTTTTTGAGAGTAATAATTTTTTCTCATCTTCGGTAATTTCACCATATTTTCTCGCTGCCTCGAGATTTCTTGTCATTATTGCAAATGATTTCTGTGGTCTGCCATACCATTTTCTAAATCGATTAATCTGATCGAGATTACAGCAGAGATGCATTCCACCCCAGGATTTTATCACGCCGATTTTTCCAGCGTCAATTTGATTTGCAAATCGTTTTATTGCGTGTTTGTCTCCAAGATCCTTTTTATTTTTATCATAAAGTCTGTATGATGGCCCACATTTTGGACATGAAATTGTTTGAGCGTGATAACGACGGTTCAATGGATTACCATACTCTTTTTCACATGATTCACATAGTTTGAATTCATCCATTGACGTTCTTTCTCTATCATAAGGAACATCTTTTACAAGACTGTATCTTGCACCACAAACTGTACAATTTGTAAAAGGAAACAAATACCTTTTATCTCCTTCATCAAAAAGCTCAATTAAACAATCTTTACAAATACCGATATCGGGTGGAATTAATGATTCTCTTTCTCCTTTTTCACTATGTAGTATCTGAAAATCATCAAAGTTTCTATCGTCTTTTTCTTCAATTATTTCTGTTATTTTTGCAATTGAAGGAAGATGTTCTTTAACTTGTCTGATAAACTCATCTTTATTTTTGTTAATGATTACCTCTACTTCAGAACCTTTATTCAAAACATATCCATTTAGGCCAAGCTGCTTCGCTATTCGATAAATGGTCGGTCGAAAACCAACTCCTTGGACAATTCCTTTAAAGATAAGTTTCATCAAATCTTACCATTACTCAACGATTAGATCCTTGGAATACTTGCCAGTATCGGCGAGTAAAAACTCATTACCCATACTGAGGCAATTGGTTGGACAAACATCATTGCATTGGGAACAAAAACAACACCGTGCAAGGTAAATCTTGATTTTCTTTTCTTTTTCTTTATATTCGATTGCTTCAGTAGGACAAACCTTGATACATAGTTTGCATCCTATGCATTTTTCTTTGTCGTATTGGATTTTCCCACGAAAATTTGGTGGTGTTTCAATGGGGGGGATAATCTGAGCTTTTCCTTCTCCAACTGCTTGTAATAGCTTTGTCGTGTTATGAGGAGCGTACTTCACTGGGAATTTATTGGTAAATGGTTTTTTGAACATCTGTCCAAGCAAAGGGATTACCATTGAAAATTTCACTTCATCAGCCTCCTTGTTTTTTCAACACTCAACCGATGAAGTTGTTCTTTATTCAATTCATATTTCTTATCAGTATCAACGATCGCAACCCTATTGGTACAAGACATACAAGGATCAGTTGACGCTGCAACAATTGGAATATCAGCTATCTGTTCGCCTCTTAACATAGGTATCCATGGCAAAATATTGCTATAAGTTGGAGCGCGGACCTTCCAGCAATACGGATATTCGTTTCCGTCGAGTTTTACATAGTGAAATACTTCCCCCCTAGGCGCTTCCATTCTTCCTATGCCTTCACCTTTAGCTTTTTTAAGCGTTGCAAGCAATTTTGCAATCTTTGGTTCTGAAACTATATCTCCCTCAGGCATCTGATCAAGACATTGCTCAATTAGCTCAATGGATTGCTTAACTTCCAACAGACGAACAATAATTCTATCATACACATCACCATTTACTTCTCCAGTTAGAATGTCTGGTGTTACGTAGTCAAAATCAAGGTCATTAAAAGCAAAGTATGGTTGATCCAGACGCACATCTTTTTTAACACCAGATGCACGGGTAGTGGGCCCGCATGCACATAATCTTAGTGCATCTTCTTTGGTGAGAATACCAACGCCTTGGCTTCGCATCTTGAATGTTTTATCATCCAAATAGACATGCCTAAGTTTTTCAAAATTATCTTTTAAATAATCCAATGTCTCTGTAATCTTTGGAATCATGTCTTTTGTGATATCTCTTCTAACTCCGCCAATCATAGTAATTGCTTTAGTTACACGGTTTCCTGTTAGATATTCGGTAAGATCTAATACCTTTTCTCGTATTTGCCATGTCAAAAATAATACTGAATCGAATCCTATCTCGTGCGCTGCAACACCTGCCCATAGAGTGTGCGAACAAATTCTCTCAAGTTCTGCCTGTATAACACGTAAATAATCCGCTCGTTCAGGTACGTTAATACCTGCCGCACGTTCTACTGCAAGGGCAAATGCCATCGGATGACAATAGGAACAAATACCACAAATGCGCTCAGCTAAATAGAGAATTTGAATCGGATTTCTTCTCATTCCTGCCCATTCAACAGACCTGTGAATGTGTCCTAAGGAAACATCAACATCAATAATTCTTTCTCCGTCAATTTCAAACTCAAATGCTACAGGCTCTTTTAGGGCAGGATGTATGGGGCCAATTGGTAATCGATAAGTAGTTTTTGTTGTTGATTCGGCACTCATTTTTTCACCTCGTGTAAATTCCTTGCCATTTTATCTGGTCCAGTTTCGTCCTTTCGCCACGGGTAAACGCCTTTTGGAAAATCATCTGATATGAATACTCTTTCGTCTTTTGGAATGCCTTTGACTTTTATTCCGAGCATCTCTTGTTTTTCTTGCTCAGTTATGAGAGCACCGGGTATAAGATCAGTAATCGTCTCGATAACTGGATTGTTTTTTGGCAGTTCGATAGTGATGTTAATTGAGATTTCTTTCGCACGTTCGCCATAATAAATAGAGAAATGATAAACTAAATTGATTGTTTTGCCCATATCATATCCTGAAACGACTGCAAGATGTGGGTATTTTTCAAGTTTGATTATATGTTTGATAACGTTTTTAAAAATACTTTTATCTATGTTTAGCCAAATATGGATAAGTTCATTTTTCTTAGAACCTGAAACATGTTTTTCTATTCGAGAATCTTTAATTTTTGTTTTAAATTCATCCTTAAAATATTTGACAATTTTTTCAGGAGTTAATTGCTCGGTCATTTTTTAGCCTCCAATGTTTCTAGTTTAGTCCATGCCTTTGCAACAGCCATTATAATTGCTTCAGGTCGCGGTGGGCAACCTATCACATGAACATCTACTGGAATGATATTGTCTACAGGTCCAACTAAATTATATGCTTCATAAAAAACGTCACCAGTATTGCCACAGTTACCAACACAAATAACAGCTTTTGGATCTGCCATTTGCTCATAAATGCGTTTTACCTTATCTTCCATTTGCCGAGTCACTGGACCTGTAATTAGCAATGCATCGGCATGGCGTGGAGACCCTACGAGTTTTATTCCAAAACGCTCAACGTCATATCTGGGGCAAAGCGCTGCAATGATTTCAATGTCACAACCATTGCATGAGCCTGTATTACAATGATATACCCACAGTGCTTTCTTAAACGATTTTGAAAGACCTTTTGACATAAAATCTATACCTCCGTGAAGTTAAATAGCAATTATGTTATGTTCCTGGTAATCCTATACACTATTTAAAAATTTATGTTATAATAAACTATAGCAAACTAACCAACGCCAAGTTAAAAAGAATAATAAAAATAAAGAAAAATAAACTAAAAAGACCTGTAAATAATGTTACTCTTGGGTTCTTAAACCCACCATAGACAAACATCAGAATCCCGATAACTATTGCAAAAATTGACATAATAAAAAGACCGATACCGTAGGTAATAAATATTGATAAAAATAAAGCAAGGCAAATTAAGCCAATTACAAGAAAAGTAATTCTAAATCCTAACTCGAAGTTTTTTGAAGTTACTTTATTTTTTTCTATGGGGATTTTTAAAAATTTTTTATCGATTTTAAAAACAAAACTTAGAATGAAGACAGAAAAAATACTTAAAAAATTTCCAAAACCAAGCAATGCAAATTTCCCAAAGAGTGGTTTATTTTTAAAAAACGTAATTGCAGCTGATAAAATACTTGCAAGCATTGAACAGAGAATGAAAATAAGTATACTCATGATAAGAAGATTTGAGAGAATAAATTTAGCTGTTTGAATGCTTGCGGGTTCTTCGTCTATGATCCATAGGTCTTCCGTGAAATCTTCAGATGGGACTCGTATTTCCATCTGTGTATATTCCTTTCCTCCATCTGAAAGATATTTGATATTCATATTGTCAAAAGTATTTTTTGGTGTGACATAGCCATTAATTTGTATCAATACAGGAATTATTTTTTTATCATAAAGAGCTGTAAGTTTAAGAGGATAGTATATCTCATTAGTTGGAAATGTAACAGAAACCCCCAATATGTAAAAAGGTTCATCGTAATAATACCAATAATTATCTAAATTTGCATTTGCTTCTTCTTTAAACGTTTCAAGATCTGATATCCATGAGGTAACAAAAGAATATTCTTTTCCAATGTATTCATCAATAATGTTAATTGCATTGTCTGTTAGGGTTATGTTTTTCTCCTGCAAATATAACTCGATTGCTTCACTTGTGTTTGCTGAGATAAGCTCGGAGGTTAAACCAAATTGCTCTATATGTTCATGTACTATCAAATCTTGGTCAGATGCAGCACCAATTCCATATGACATATAAAAAAAGAAAAACGCAGGTAATGCTATTATATAGGGTTGAGAAAGTGTCGTAACTAAGAACGCATTGCCTAAGGCTCTTTCAGCAGACTCCCTAATATCGCTGATTCCATAATAATAAAATGGTATGTTTCTAACTATTGAAACATGTGCATCTTCTGGATCGCTTGCTATTGGGAATATCCAAAAAGCTTGATCAGTTTGTAAACTACTGTTCTTAATATCAATTACAAGCGTTAGATTTTCCATTCCATTTTGATAATTTATAACTCCAATTTGTTTTTCCTCATAGGAACTAATCCACTGTTCAACTGTTGGGATAAAAACACAGCCATCTCCTACCGAAATATTTGCTAAGAAAGGTAAAGTTAAGCATGAAAAAACTAAAAGAAGTTTAATTACTTTTTTCCCATGCATACAAAATATTTCAATCAGATAAAGACTTATAAATTTGTTTAATTAATTTCGTTTTTTATGAAGTTTACAATTCGTAAAAAAATTATGTTATGTACATTCTGAGAAATTAGAATTAGATTATGATTATTATTTAAAGATTCAATTTCTGAACCATTTACATCTTCCATAACAGAATTACATGCTATATCAGAGCAGAGAAAACCAAATTTTGTATTTTCAAATGCTTTATTCCATTGAATTTCAAATTCAAAAGTTGGCCAATCAACCTCAAATTCACCCTGTAAAACATCATTTAAGTAAAACTCTACATATGGGGACATTCCACTTATTGAGTCTACTGCATTTAATGTAAATTTAACATACCATTTACCTAACTCTTTGTATGTCTCCCAAGTTAAATCTGTAGTTGGAGGTAGTTGATCAAAAGGAATTATTAAAAAATAATAAGGTGATTGTTGTCCATAGTAATCAACCCAGTAGCATTCTAATTCAAATTCTCCATTTTCATCTATTACAAATGGCTCATTGTAAAGATGCCAGCCTTCATAATAATACCAAATCTCTGCAACCTCTTCAGGATCATAAATAAATGTGACTGTAACCGGGCTGTTCCACCAACCATTACAATTTGATCCATTTAAAAAAGGATAAGGATATAATGAATATAAAGTAAAATCATATGTTGTGTTCTCTGTTATCGCCATTAAAACCCATTCTGTTTTGTATCCATCTTTGGAGCAGGTACAATTCTTCATGCACCAGCATAGTGGAATATTTGTGACGTGATAATATCCATTTACATCGCTGAATGCTTCTTCATATGTTTCATGAAAATTCACTCTAATAAGGGCTCCATCTATTGGGTTCATAAGTGAATCGGTCACATAACCCGAAAGAGTTCCATTGTTTACAGTTATATCATATATCTCAATCTGATTCATTTGATTTTCAACTATATTTTTTTTGGATAAAACTAAAACATTACTATTTGATAAAGGCATAAATAAAAGTCCAACAAATAAAAAAAATATTAACAAAGACAGCTTTTTTTTAAGTAAATTATTTTTCATTACAATTCTTCCTCCATACTTACAATTTTTAAAATGAAGAGAGACATATAAATTTATTGTATAAGTGTTTTAACAAATACGAGGGACTGGATCGCCAATTGGCTTGTGAAGATTTCTTTTCCCACCAACTGTTGTTTCAAGAACTACTCCTTCAATTGTATCTGTTGCTTCACCGATTATTGCTGCATTTTCTCCTAAAGGATGCTTTTTTATTATTTCTAAAATCTCATCAGCTTTTTCTTTAACAACACCGAGAACTACCTTTCCTTCATTGCCAATTTCTAAAGGATCAATTCCCAGCATATCACACGCGGATCTCACACCTTTTGGAATAGGAATTGAGTCTTCGTAAATCACAATTCCAACTTTAGATTTTTCAGAAAATTCATTAACGGTATTTGAAAGCCCACCTCGGGTTGGATCTTTTGCAGATACAACACCTCCAACAGATAGTAATTTTTCCATAAGGCCATTAATCGGTGCAACATCAGATTTTATTTCTGTTTCAAAACCATATCCTTCTCTAAAGGACATTAAAGCAATTCCATGCTCACCAATATTTCCTGAAAGAATAATCTTATCTCCTTTTTCAAGGTTTGAATCTAAAAGCCATCTTTGGTTAAAGCTACGGTATTTTTTAACAATTTCAATGTTTTTTTCAAGAATTGTTGTTCTTTTACCAATGCCACTAGTATTGATCATAAATTCTTGAATTGCTCCTTTTTCAACGACCTTTGTATCACCTGTAATAATTGGAACGCCGGCATCATTAGCTACTTTAGCCATACTTTTAACAATTGTTTCGAATGTCTCTGAGGGCAGGCCTTCCTCAATGATAAAACCTGCTGAAAGCGCAATAGGCTTCGCACCCATCACGGAAACATCATTGATTGTTCCTGCAACAGATAAAGAACCAATATCTCCGCCCGGAAAAATAATTGGACTTATGGTATGAGAATCAGTAGAAAAAACAATATCATCAATGACTGCCGAATCGTCAAGCATAGAAAGTGGGATTTCCGCCGATTCTTTTTTGGCAAAATATTTCAAGATTTTTTCCTTGATGAGACTATCCATCATTTCTCCGCCGGCACCCTGTGCAAGTTTTATTTTTACAGTCATTTTCCTTTCTATGCGATGCATAAGTTTTATTTATATTCTATGGTTCCGGGTAGATGCATGTGGCAAGATCTGGTGATTGCAGTCGTTGGCTTATCTTTTGGGTTTATGCTTTTACCTCAATTGAGAGATGTTATTCGTGGAAAATCGGTTAATATATATACGGCGGGACTCACGGCAATTGGATTATACATACTAGCAGTAACATTCCTTACACTTGAGATGTGGATTACAACTATAGCAGAAATTTTTTCAGGGACTGTATGGTTTTTACTTTTCTTTTTTTCAGCGTTGCATAAAAAACGTGATTCTAAAAAGTAATTATTTAGAAGATAAATAATACACTTTTTTGTTCTCTTTTTTTGACCAATATTCAAGCAGTTCTAAATTTTCTTGTCTTAAAAAATCAGCAACTATCTCTATGTAATCGTGTCCTAATTCCTTCATCTGTATATCTGAAATACATAGTTCAGAAAAACCATATGATCTAGCATCTTCTATTCTTGTCCCATAAAAAATCTTTGAAATTTTTGCCCAATGAATAGCACTATAACACATAGGACATGGCTCTGTTGTTGAATAGATGATGCACCCCGAAAGATCTATTGTATTTAGTTTATTGCAAGCAGCTCTTATTGAAACAATTTCTGCGTGGGCAGTAATATCTGTAGTTTCCCATACTCTGTTGTGTTCACAACTTACTACTTCTCCTTCTTTGACAATGCACGCTCCAAAAGGAGTTTGTCCTTTATCTACTCCTTCTTTCGCTTTATCAATTGAAAGTCTCATAAACTCTTCGTCTGTTTTTATTCAAATCACTCTCCAAATCAATTGTAATTCTGGTTATTTCTCTAGAAATCTTTTTAATAAAATTCTATTAACTTGTGGATCCCCATTCTTTTTAACAATATCTGGTGGAGTAATTAAAGCACAGTCTAAGGCGTTATGGCATTCACAGGTTCTTTTGTATTTTATTTTTGGGATCAGTTTTTTTATAATATTTGCCATGTGTGCACTGTTCTTCTTCATCGTTTCGACAACGCCAGCAACTGTAACATCTTCTTCCCCATCATGCCAACAATCATAGTCAGTTACAGAACTTATTCCACAAAGACACATCTCCGCTTCACGTGCAAGTTTTGCCTCTGGGGCAAGTGTCATTCCTATTACATCTACATTCCAATCCCTGTAAAGATTTGATTCTGCTCTTGTTGAAAATTGTGGTCCTTCCATACAAATGTAGGTTCCGCGATGCGTACCAACTCCTTCTTCTTTTACAACCTTGTACGCAATATCTGACAAGTTTTTACAAAAAGGATCTGCAAACCCAACATGTACAACAATCCCATCTTCAAAAAATGTTGTAATTCTCTTTGTGGTTCTATCAATTAGTTGATCTGCAATTACAAAATCCTGGGGTTTAATTTCTTTTTTAAGGCTTCCGACAGCAGCAGTAGATATAAGATATTCAACATCGCATTCTTTTAAAGCAAAGATGTTTGCTCGATAATTGATTTTATGCGGAGGTATTGTATGGTTTTTTCCGTGTCTAGACAAAAATGCAATTTCAGTATCATTAATTTTTGCAAGTAGAATCTTATCTGAAGGTTTACCAAAAGGAGTGTTGACTTCAATTTCTTCAGTATCTTCAAATATTCCTATTTTAGATAATCCACTTCCGCCTATTATCCCTATTTTAGCAGACATAGAGCTAACGAACAGAAATAACTAAAAAAGCTTTTTGCTTATGAAATTCATATGGTCTTAGAATTAGAAGACAAAGAATTTGAAAATATGGTGTCGATTATGACTAAATCAATTAAATCAAGGATAAGAACGGTGCCTCATTGGCCAAAAGAAGGAATTATGTTCAGGGACATTACAACACTTCTAAAAGATCCGCAGGGTTTCAAAGAAACAATAGATCTTTTGCATAAACGATATGCTGATAAGAAAATCGATATAGTTATTGGAATAGAATCACGCGGCTTTATTTTTGGTGCGCCTCTGGCATATCTATTAGGATGCGGGTTTGTTCCAATCAGAAAACCAGGTAAATTGCCTGCTGAGTGTGAATCTGAGGAGTATACCTTAGAATATGGAAAAGATAAAATTGAAATTCACAAAGACGCAATAAAAAAAGGTGACAGAGTTCTCATTGTCGATGATTTAATAGCAACAGCGGGAACCGCTTCTGCTGCAAGAAATCTAGTTAAAAAACTTGGTGGAGAGATTGTTGAATGTGCTTTTATTGTTGAATTGATTGATCTTAAAGGTAGAGACAAACTAAAAGGAGAAAATGTTTACTCGATAGTGGAATTTGAAGGACATTAGACTTTCGTTAGTTTTATCTATTTTGTATTGCTGGGGTTGCTAGATGGATTATTTAATCATGTGTATTGGGAATAGAGATGGAGGGGATGACGCAGTAGGTCCATATATTGCCGATAAGCTGCAGGAAAGTAATTTTACTGTTTTAGATTGTGGCACTGTACCAGAAAATTATACCTCTGTAGTTAAACGGCATAATCCAAAAAATCTAATTATTATTGATGCTGTTGAAATGGAACTGGACTCGGGTGAAATACGAATTGTTCCTAAAGAAAAAATTGGAGTTATGACAATTTCTACTCATGGGATACCAATTTCAGTATTAATTGAATATTTAGAACAGTACGTTGAAAATATTATTTTTATTGGGATTCAACCAAAAACAATGTCAGGTAAAATGACAGAAAATGTAAAGAAAAGTGGACATGATTTAGTAGATTTAATAAAAAACAATAATTTAGATCAAATAGAAGCATTTTAATGAGAGACCATAAGGGGCTTACGGCCTACACCCAACACAAAATTTGTTTTAATATGGGTAATTTTTACCAAGAACCTCGGTCGAAGAAAGAGCAGCAACTGCACCCTCAGCACAAGCAGTAATAACCTGACGTAACCCACCGGTAATATCACCAGCAGCATAAACTCCTTTTACATTTGTTCTTTGCTGTTTATCAACTAGTACAAAACCTTTTTCATCGAGTTTAACTCCCAGATCTTTTGCAAGGGCGTTTTGAGGTTTCTCCCCAATTGAAATAAATACCCCATCAATGGGAAATTTTGTTATCTCATCTGAATTTACATTGTGAAGTTCGAGATATTCAACTTTTTGATCTCCTTTAATGCTTTCAACGTGAGTATTATAAACAATTTTCACACCTTTTTTTACAGCTTCTTCTTCATATGTTTTCTCAGCTCGCAGTTGATCTCTTCTATGAATTAAATTAACCTCTTTACAACCTATTTGTTTAAGATAGATGGCTTCAATGAGTGCCGAGTTTCCCCCTCCAACAACTGCTACTTTTTTATCTTTGAAAAAGAAACCATCACAGGTTGCACAATAAGAAACGCCTTTGCCGGTAAGTTCTTTTTCGCCGAGTGCATTCAATTTTCGATATTCGGTTCCAAGACATAAAATAATGGCCTTTGTTTTGTAGGATTTTTTATATGTTTTAACAGTGAACTCATCATTTGATTTTTTAATTTTTTTAACTTCTTCATTTAAATTGATATTTGTATATTTGCTTGCATGGTTCTTCATTTTTTCTACCAAATCAATTCCTGAAATGGATTCAAATCCAGGGTAGTTCTCAATATTTGGTGAAATTGCTGCAAGACCTCCTCCAAATCCTTTATCCAGAACAAGTGTTTTAATTCCAGCCCTTACTGCATATATTGCTGCTGAATAGCCTGCGGGCCCTGCTCCAATTATTGCTAATTCATAATCCATGCTACCCTCAATGGCTAGGTGATATTTAGCTCTTTATTTCAAAATTTTTTCTTTTAGAATCACATATGCTTCTTCTGGAGAAGTAACATCTTTTAACATTTTTTCAAATGGACAAACGCCATCGCCGTTTCTATTCATAATCTGCGGTATTAATTCATCAACTTGACATGGAACGCCGCCCATTATAAGGAGAGCAATTCCAGTTTTTGTTCCTCGTGGAGAATAAACTGCTTTTGCCTTTGCGTATCTGCAAAGAAGAGCAGAGGCTTTTCCAAGTAGCCTATCGCCAATTACTGAATCGTAAATATCCTCACCCATCTCTTCTATTGTTTCTAGTATTGGCCCAATACCTTCTCCTGCTTTCTGCTTCCAAATCTTTCCATAACTAATTACAGCAATAGAAGAATCTGTTTTTGATAATACCTCCCGAGCCAATTCCATATCCCTAATAAGCTCTTCGTCTACCATGTCTAAATACCCCGCACATCACAGTTTTTTAAAAATGGTTTTATCTCCTCCAATGTTTTAACGAGATCTTCCTTAGCGTATGGTTTGACGTTGTTTAATTTTGATGAAATTAGAGGCGTATCACCTTTGAATTGCTGAAGATAAAAACGTTTAGATCCTTCTAACCATTTTGCAATTTCAACGATATCTTCCTTAGTTAACATCTCTGGTACAAACGTTGTTTTAAACTCGTAATCCACACCGCTTTCTTGTATTATTTTTATTGATTCTTTGATTTTTTTTATATCTGTTTTTTTACCAGATAATTTATCATATTTTTTAGCTGGTGCTTTGATATCCATTGCGATGTAATCAACTAGTTTTTCATCGATTAGTTCCTTTAGTTCGCCAGGATATGTCCCATTCGTATCAATTTTTATCTTATAGCCTATTTTTTTAACCTTTTTACAGAAATCTTTTAAATCTCTTTGTAAAAATGGTTCACCACCAGAGATTACTAACCCATCGATTAATTTTTTACGTTTCTCTAGAAAAGATAATACTTCATCTTCTGAAATTTTAGAAATAGTGCCATTTACTAGATCTTTGTTATAACAAAAAGGGCAGGAGAAGTTACATCCAACTGTCCAAATAATGGAGCTAACTTCTTCAGGGTAATCTAGCAAGCTTGTTTTTTGTAAACCCCCGATTTTCATTTATCTACCTGATTACTTTTTTTCTTTCATGTCAAACAATTTACGGTCACGGAACTCTTGTTGTTTACCAAGGTTCCATTGTTTAACAGGTCTCATGTATCCAACAACACGTGAATAGACCTCGCACTCGGTTCTTTTATTTTCAAGTTCTTTATCCATTTTATTTACCTCCTATCAATAACTTCTATTTTTTTATTATATCCTATTTCTTCATCACATTTTGGACAATAATGATGCTCACCTGCAATATAACCATGTTTTGGACATATGCTAAATGTTGGTGTTATTGTATAGTATGGCAATGTATAGTTTTCAGCGATTTTTCTAATGAGTTTTTTAGTAGATACAGGGTTTGGTTCACTTTCTCCCATAAATACATGTAAAACTGTTCCACCAGTATATTTGGATTGAAGACTATCCTGCAGGTCAAGGGCTTCAAAGATGTCATTAGTAAAACCAACGGGTAGTTGAGTTGAATTTGTATAATATGGTTCTACTTTTCCGTCATTCCTATAAAACTCTTGGTTATAGGTTCGAATATCAGGATATTTTGCTTTATCCGTTCTAGCTAGGCGATAACTGGCCCCTTCAGCAGGTGTTGCTTCTAGATTATAAATATCGCCAGTTTCTTGTTGAAAATCTGCCATTCTTTCTCTCATGTAATCCATTACTTTTTCTGCAAACTTTTTGCCATCTGGTTCACCAATGCTTTTGTTCATGAAGTTAATCAGTGAATCATTCATACCGATAAGTCCAATTGTGCTGAAATGGTTCTTCCAGTATTCACCGAAGGTTTTTTTCACATCATCCAAGTAGAATCGCGAATATGGGTGAAGTCCACTAAATGTCAGGTTTTCAATTACTTCCCGCTTGATAATCAAACTTTCTTTAGCTAACTCCATTAAGTGATCTAGTCGTTCAAAGTAGTCTTTTTCGTTTTTTGCCAGATACCCTATTCTTGGCATATTGATGGTGACAACCCCTATGGAACCGGTTTTGGGGTTGGCACCAAATAAACCGCCGCCTCTCTTTCTTAATTCCCTGTTGTCCAATCTAAGCCGGCAGCACATAGATCGTGCATCGTCGGGTTTCATATCAGAGTTTATAAAATTCGAAAAGTAGGGGATACCATATTTAGCAGTCATCTCCCAAATTGGATCGAGTCCATCATTATCCCAATCAAAATCTTTTGTAATGTTATATGTTGGAATTGGAAATGTAAATGGTCTGCCTTTAGCATCTCCATCTTTCATTATTTCTGCAAATGCATGATTCATCATGTTCATCTCATCAACATAATCGTTGTAGTTGTCATCTTTGAGATCTCCGCCGATAATCACTGGTTCATCAACCATATAACTTGGAACTGTGAGATCCATTGTGATATTTGTAAATGGACTTTGGAAACCAACACGAGTTGGAACATTCATATTAAACAAAAACTTCTGCATTTCCTGTTTGACTTGATCATAGTTCAACCCATCATATTTGATGAATGGTGCAAGTAAACTGTCAAAATTAGAAAGAGCTTGAGCACCAGCTGCTTCTCCTTGCAAAGTATAAAGATAGTTTACAATCTGCATCAATGCTGTTCCAAAATGCTTTGCTGGTTTGCTTTCTATTTTACCAGATACTCCACGGAAACCTAGTAGAAGAATGTCTTTGAGATCCCAGCCCACACAGTAAGCGCCGAGTGTACCAAGATCATGCAGGTGATAACCGCCATCTGTATGAGCTTTTCCAATTTCAGGTGGATAAATTTTGTTTAACCAGTAGTTTGATACAATATTTTCAGTTGCATAAACATTTAATCCCTGTAAAGAGTAGCTCATGTTACTGTTTTCATTAACCTTCCAATCCATCATAGATAGATACCCATCAACCACATCAATATCTTTTAAAAGACCACCGATTTCACGAATATCCTGGTGCTGTCTCCTGTAAAGAATATAGGCTTTCGCTGTTTTAGCATGCCCCTGTTCTATTAGGGCTTTTTCAACCATATCCTGAACTTGTTCAACTGTTGGTATTTCACCACGTTTAAGTTCCTTTTCAAGAGTTTCAATTACTTTATCAGTTAGTTCAGCTGCTTTTTTGTAATCTTTTCCTCCAACAGCTTGCGCGGCTTTCCATATAGCATTAGTTATTTGTATTGGGTTGAAATCTGCGATTTTCCCATCTCTTTTCCTTATTTTTCGTATCATTTTTTTACCTCTCCTGCAGTTTGTTCGATAAGACTTTTGACTTCCCTCTCAAAAGAAGACACATCAGTAAATGATCTATAGACAGAGGCGAATCTAATATATGCGACATGGTCCACTTCTTTTAAGCTATCCATTACATATTCTCCAATTTGGGAGCTGTCTATTTCTTCACCCCCCGCTCTTCTAATTTTTTCTTCTATCGAATCAATCATTTCCGCTATTTTATCATGACCAATTGGACGTTTTTCTAATGCTTTCATTATGCCGTTTTTGATTTTGTTTCTATCAAATTTCTCTAAACGACCATCTTTCTTTTTAACATATACGGGGGTTAATTCAATGTATTCATAGGTCGTGAATCGTTTGTTACATTTGAGACACTCTCGCCTTCTACGAATTGTGTAGGTCCCGGTATCGCGGGAGTCAGTTACTTTCGTCTCAAGATGCTTACAATAAGGACATTCCATTCCCATCACAACAGATATGCTTAAGATACAATATATTGTATCTCAAAAATCTTAATCTACACTATATAGTATATAGATGGGGTTTTTAAACTTTTCCGTTTTACTAAAAATTTACAGCGGTTTCATTGTAAATACGCAACGTTAAATGTCAATTAATTCGGCATTTTTTACTGCCCGATTTACCAATTTACCAACATCAATTTTACTCTCTTCAGACAAAATTTGATCAAGTTTTGCCCTCGTAGATGGTTTATTTGGTACTGCACTACAACCATCAGATGGCAAGATGGAGAGATCAAAAGTCCCAATGTCTTTTGCTATCTTTACAATATCTTCTTTATCTAAACCAATAATTGGTCGTAAAATAGGAATTTTTGATGCTTGATCTACAACACGGATGTTTTGAATGGTTTGTGATGCAACTTGGCCCAAAGAGTCACCCATGATAATTGCATCGGCGTGTTCTTTCTTTGCAATTGCTTCTGCATACCGGACCAGCATTCTTTTACAAAATACACAGGTAAATCGTTGTTCTGCTTCTTGTTTATATGCTGCAAGGGCCACCCCATGTGATACATTGTATACTTTGATTGCGCTGGGAATAACTTTCTTAAGATGTTTAGCAAGTTTGATAAAATTCTGAATTTCTCTATCGTCAGTAAATGGTCTATTGTCAGCATGAACAAATATGATTTCCTCTGCTTTTTTTGAGAGAAGGTAAGTTGCAACTGGGGAGTCGATACCGCTAGAAATAAGGGATACAAATTTCATGATGTCTCATTCACAATATAATCAAGATAATCTTTCAAGCCACCAATAATAGGAAGAACTATGATGTCTGGGAGTTCATATTTATGTAATTCTTTTATTCTCTGGATTGTTTTTTTAACGTTTGAATCTGTAGTTTTAGCAATAACAATACATTCGTCATCATTCTCAATTTTTCCTTTCCACCTATAAATTGATTCTATTTTGGGAATGATATTCGTGCAGGCGACAATTTTTTCTTCGACTAGGGTGTGTGAAATTTTTCTAGCATCTTGGATGTTATCAATTGTAGTATAAACAACGGCTACCATGATCTCCCCTCGATAATAAGGTAAAGTTGGTTTTAAGAGTTTTGCATCGTTTGTTTATCAGATGCGAGATATAATTTTGTCTAAATCTTCCATAAAAATCGATTTGAGTAACTTATCAGAGTTCCCTATAGAATCTTCGAGTTGCTGATCGAAAGCAATAGAGCCAAGATAATTTAAATTCATTTTGGAAATGCCATCTTTAACGTAGTCTGATTCGATCATTTTCATATTTTCCAATACGCCAACAATTGGCAAATTCAATTCCTTTAAAATAGTGAGTAGTTTACCAACAGCAGCCATTGCAACCTTTGACGGGGTGCTCACTATCAAAAATTCACTTTTTTTAACAAGTTTAATTACGTCAAGAGTTTCATCTCCAATTCCTGGCGGCATGTCAATAATAAGGTAATCTAACTCATCCCATTGTGTAATTGAAAGAAGTTCGATTATGACATTGGTAATATCTATGCCCCTAAGTGGAGCGGGTTTATCTTCAGTAAAATAAACAATAGACATGAAGCTTATGCCGTTAATTTTATGTGGAATTATGCCCTTTTCTTCTTCTGGAAAACTATAGTCATCTACACCGAGAATTATGTGTGAAGATGGGCCATATAAATCTAAATCCAAAAGACCAACTTTGTAACCTTTTTTTGATAGATTTAAAGCGAGCGTTGACGCGACTAAGCTTTTACCGACACCGCCTTTGCCGCTTGCTACAGCGATAATTCTATTTATTTTTGAAAGTCTTTTATCAATTACACTAAGTCTAGGGTCCATATTTTTTATTTCTCTCCCTTAATCGATGTTATTGAAACACCTCTTCCAGCAGTAATTTCAAAATCTGGACTTTTACATTTGGGGCACCTTGTATGAACAAAGGCAACCTCGGGGATAAAATGTATTGCTTCTGATTCATCTTCGTTAATTTTCTTCTTCATATCAGTAAAGTTC
>CAZYFW010000011.1:0-18804 GCA_964646685.1 uncultured Thermoplasmatales archaeon | reverse complement strand
TGAACATTTCTCCGTCTCTATTTTCATTCTCACCCGGCGCCTGAGCAATAATCATAAACTTAGCATCAAGGTTTCCCTCACCGCAAAGAGCGTTCATACGAGTCTCAGAGAGCCTACATTTATTACATCTCTTGATTTCCGCGTTTAACTCTCGAATCTTTAGTTGCATGTTCTTCTTATCCAATTAACATTATGATTTCTTTAACATATCATCAATTGTGTCTTTTATATCGCCAACAGATTTTACACCAGTCATACTAGCAACTTTTTTACCATAGTTAAAAAATTTAAAATGGGGAATTCCCATGATTTTATATCTTTTAGATATGGCTTCGTTATCCTGGGTATTAAGCCTGCCGAAAGCTACTTTGCCTTTGTAAATCACAGACAACCGCCTCAACCTTGGCAGCATTGCTTTGCATGGAGCACACCACGGAGCCCAGAAATCCACCATAGATAATGGATATTTTTCAATAAAATTATTAAAGTTTTTTCCTTCAAGGGTTACAACATGATCCGGCCATTCCTTAGATTGTAGGGGTTCCTTCGCAGACTCTTTTTTTCTTTTAAAAAAATCTAAATCAACCATGTTTCAATTTATTCCTTATAGGGTATCAGACAAAGGAATTTCAAAGGCTCTTTCCCAGTGTTGACAAACTGATGCCACTCCATTCCTGGAACAAAGAAAACATCCCCTGCCTTAAATTGTTCCTTCTTATTTTTATCCCGAGCAATGCCGCTTCCTTCTAAAATGAACACCTCATGTTCCCAATCATGTTGATGTAACGGTGTGTAACCCTCTGGCTTAATCTCAAACAGACGCATCGCAAAATTCTCTGCTCCATCTTTCTTTGAAATAAGCCATCTTACTTTTACGTCTTTTATTCCTTTTTCTTTAGGTTTTTCTAGCTCTATTTCTGTATGATGCACATGCTTCATAATCATCACTTTTTTACTATCTAACTCCCCTTTGTTTACTCTTATTCTGAGAGATACGAAAATGTAAACATCCTTATTAAACTTCTTTGACGACAACTATTCAATAGGTGAATAACAATAAATATATTTTATAAAATTATAAGTTGACAAAATGATTCGTAGAACACCAGCCTTGTTGAAGCTGTTTTTTCTTGTTAGTATTCTAGAGACAGCGATATTTACTGGTTATATTGGGGGGAAAAAGTTGTAGAAAAATCAGAGATATTGACATTAGAGGCCAAACTAGACTTTCCATCTATGCTTCCAGACTGGAAAGATGGAGAATACCATAACTATGGAGCTACTATGAAAATGCTAACTGATTTTAACACTAAATTTCCTGACCTAGTAGAAGTGTTTTCTATAGGAAAAAGCGTTTTAGGGAGAGATATTCGGTGTATCAAAATAACAAATGAAAAAAAACAATCAAGTAAAATTTTCCTGCCTAATCGATGGTTGCATTCATGGTAATGAATGGGAAGCTGGTGAAGCTTGCTTATATCTTGCCGATTATCTTCTTATTAATTTTGGCAATAATGTAACTGTTACCACTATTTTGAACACGACTGAGATTTATATCGTTCCTTTAGTAAACCCAGATGGGAGACAACAGAACACTCGATGGAACGCAAATAGTATCGATCTTAATCGGAATTTTGATGTTGATTTTGGGAGATTACGAGGACATAGTCTATCTCTCGGAAAACTCTTTGGTCGCATAGAAATCCCATATCTTATCATCCCTCGCTTTGGTTCACTTACCAATGCAGGAAGAAAACCCTTTTCAGAACCAGAATCGCAGGCAATGAAAGCTTTGATGACAAATCTAGCAGATGAACATTTTTCTTTTTACACTAATTGTCATATACTGCTGTGCATAATTTTATAACTCCTTGGAGCGCTTTTAAACCTCCTTTTGAGATTACATCGCAAGAAAAAAATGTTTTTTCCTATGCAAAACAGCGGGTTGCAACATATACAGAATATGAAGACACGCCACTAAGCTATAGTGCGAGTGGTACAGTGACTGATTGGTGCTTCAAGGAATTTCGCGTTCCTTGTTTTACTTTTGAACTCCTTTCTAAAGAGTATGAACCGTGGATTCATGCAGGGCAACACGATCATCTTGTTCATTGGATGAAAACTACACTTCCTGTCTATCTCTACCTAATTACTAATATCGAGAATCTTAATCAGTGGAATATTCCAAATGAGCATCCACTATTGCCGCAGAATGTCCCGCCTCCACCTCTTCATTAATCTTATCAGCTCGTTTCATATACACTTTTACCAGATGAAAATAATCTCATGGAACGTAAATGGAATTCGGGCAGCTGATAAAAAGGGATTATTTGACTGGTTCAAAAAAGAATCACCAGATATTCTATGTCTCCAGGAGATCAAAGCACTTCCCGAACAATTTCCGCCCTATCTTAAAAGCACCCCCGGATACCATATCCATATAAATTCTGCAGAAAGAAAAGGCTATAGTGGTGTTACTACATTTACAAAAGAAAAACCAATAGATGTTAAAATGGGGTTTGGAATCGAAAAATTCGATGAAGAAGGGAGGACTCTTATTACTGAATTTCCGTCTTTTACTTTATTCAACATTTACTTTCCCAATGGCAAAAAGAATCAGGATAGATTAGATTACAAACTTGATTTTTACGATACTTTTCTTGCCTATGCTGACAACTTAAAAGCAAAAGGGAAAAACATTGTGGTGTGTGGGGATTTTAACACTGCTCATGAAGAAATTGACCTTGCCCATCCAAAGGCAAATGAAAACCGATCCGGATTCCTACCTATTGAACGTGCTTGGATAGATACTTTTACTGATCATGGATACGTTGACACATTTAGACATTTCAGCAAAGAACCAAATCAATATTCTTGGTGGGATATGAAAACCCGATCTAGAGAGAGAAACATTGGATGGAGAATAGATTACTTTTTTGTAAATAAAGAATTTTTACCAAGCATCAAAAAAGCATTTATTATGCAGGACGTTATGGGTTCTGATCATTGTCCTGTTGGTATAGAAATTAATATTTAATAAACTATGGAGTTGGTAAACTGTCAAAATTAGTAATAGTTCGACACGGGCAGTCTCAATGGAACTTAGAAAATCGTTTTACTGGGTGGATGGACGTTCCTCTATCAAAAAAAGGGATAGATGAAGCAATATCTGCAGGTAAAAAACTAAAAGATGTTGAATTTGACACAATGTATGTTTCGCACATGCTAAGAGCCATTCAAACTCTCCATTATATTTTAATCGAATCAAATAGCAAAAGAACGCCTATTATTTATCATGAAGAGAAAAGAATTCGTGATCGAGAGCATCATACCGGTGATCCCAATAGTGAAATCCCAATCTTTATGTCTGTTGATTTAGCAGAAAGACACTACGGGGACCTCCAAGGCTTGAATAAACAAAAAACTAGGGAAAAATATGGTGACGAACAAGTTCATCTTTGGAGGCGTAGCTATGATACTAAACCGCCTGGTGGTGAAAGTCTAAAAAATACATGTGAACGTACAACTCCTTACTATAAAAAATATATTTTAAAGGATTTACAAGAAGGTAAAACAGTACTAGTTTCAGCCCATGGGAATAGTCTTCGCGCTATTACAATGTATGTAGAAAGCATATCGGAACAAGAAATACCTAATGTCGAAATTCCAACTGGCGTTCCAATTGTTTATACCTATGATGAAAATATGAATTTAGTTGACAAAAAATTTCTTTAACCCCCTAAAAAATATATACTTCTTTTATATTGCTTTTTTTATTAAAAGAGATTTTCATGCTAGAAAAAACAGTAAAATGTCCAAATTGTGGTAAAATAATTACTAGCTCTGGTAATCCTGGTGAAACTGTAAAAGTAACTTGTCCATCTTGTAAAGCAGAAGGCAAAGTTACGTTTAAAAAACCTATTGCAAAAGAAGATGTTGCAATAGAAGTCTTTAATCTTAAGAAGGTTTATGGAGATATTGTAGCAGTAAATAACATCACTTTTGCAGTTAGGCAAGGGGAAGTATTTGCGTTTCTTGGTCCTAATGGTGCTGGTAAAACTACCACTGTGGAAATGATTGAAGCAATACGAACACCAACCGCAGGAGCCATTAGCATTTTAGGAAAAGACATCAAGACCTCGTTTCATGAAGTGAAAGAGCGTATCGGCGTCCTTCCACAAGAGTTTCATTCCTTTGAACGTCTTACAGTCCGGGAGACACTGCAGTATTTTTCTATGCTGTTCAAGCATCGTGCTAACATAGACAACATCATCAGCGCCATGGATTTGAAGGCAGATGAAAAGAAACTATACAAAAATTTATCTGGTGGACTCAAGCAGCGAGTCGGTGTTGCCATTGCGCTGGTCAACAATCCAGACATCATCTTTCTTGATGAACCAACAACGGGCCTTGATCCCAAAGCACGACGTGAAGTATGGGATGTTATCGCGGGATTAAAACAGCAAGGAAAAACCGTCTTTTTAACAACACATTACATGGAAGAAGCAGAGTATCTTGCTGATCATATTGCTATTATCCATAACGGAAAGATTATTGCCGAAGGAACTTTAGAGGAACTTATAAAAGCCCATGGTTCTGAAAACGTCCTGCTCATCAATAATTGCAAAACAGATGATGCTGCTGAGGTGCTTCAATCACATGGATTTGAAGTTGCTCAACATCGCAATGGAGATTTGGAAGTAAAAATCTCATATAAAGATCAAGTCCTTGAAATACTATCTCACCTTAGACATGACTGTATTGAATACGATAATATCATCATTCGGCGCTCAAATCTTGAAGAAATCTTTTTGAAACTCACGGGTTCAAAACTCACGGAGGTAGGAGCATGAATTTAAACTTTATTAAAAACGATTTGTGGTTAAGCGTCAAACAGTGGACCCGCAGCACAGGCACTGTCTTTTGGACTCTTCTTTTTCCCGTGCTTCTAATTATGATTTTTGGCGCCATCTTTTCCAATACTGGTAATGTAGAGTATGATCTTGTTGTGCAGGATCTTGATGAGTATGATTTTTCAGAAGGTTTTGTCGATATTTTACACAATATTTCTGTACTCAATATTATCGAAATTGATGGAGATGAAGATATTACAACCTATATGCTCGATCATGATAAAGCCGCAGCGTTGCAAATTCCAAAAGACTTTTCAGAAATACTCCAATCCTATTTTACTGATCCCAATGCTTCTGTCAACCTTACGCTCTATACTGATCCCTCAGAGCAAACCACCACAGGAGTCATTCAGACCATTATCTCAAGCACCCTGTATGAATACAATATGGGATTGACGCAAGGAAAAACGGTCATTGGCTTATCACAAGAAACAACACTTGGCGAGGACTACAATTTTATTGATTTCTTTGTTCCAGGAATGATTGGCTTTACTATCATGACTTCTATGATCTATGGAAGTATCGAGCGTAATACCAAATATCGAAAGGACGGGATTCTCAGAAAACTATCTACCATGCCCATTACAAGGACGGATTGGATTATCTCAAAAATGTTGTTTATGCTTTTTTTATCGTTTATCTCTACATCTGTTATTCTTCTGGTAGGAACGCTTATGTGGGGATTGACCATTCAAATCAATCTTTTCTTCTTTGTCATTATCATTGCAACAAGCTTTATGTTTTCAGGCTTGGGGATGATTGTCTCTCGTTTTGTTAAGGATGAAGAAGTTGCTGACATGGCGGGAGGTGCCATTACCTTTCCCATGATGTTTCTTGCAGGAACCTTTTTCCCTTTAGAGCAAATGCCTGCGTTTCTCCAATCATTTGCCCAGGTGCTTCCCCTCTACTATGTCAATGAAGGATTGCGTAATGCCATGGTGTATGCAGATCTCAATAAAACGGTTCACTTCACGCTGTTTGTTTTGGTCTTTGCGGTTATCTTTTTCATTCTCGGCGTGTTTCTGACGAAATGGAAAGAAGATTGAACAATAAATTTTAAACATATAATATTTTTTAAAAAATAGAAATTATTATATAGTAATGAGCAACAAATAGTAATATATTGAGTCATGTTAACAATTAACATGAAAGGGATGAAATGAAACGTGGGAAGTATGTTGATCGTAGGGCAAGTAACGGATGAAGAAGAACGATGCGAAGTAAGACTAATTGCGGAAATATTTATTGTTGGAGAACGTTTCAGATATCTTGCCCGTCAACAGAGGAAAAAATAAAATGCTTTTATTATCTTCCACCTAAACTTTTAGTTCCAATCAATGTTTTTGAATCTACTATGCCTTTCAATGATCGTATTTTTTTGATAACTACTTCACCAATCTGGTCTATGTCGCCACATTCTATTTTTACCAAAATGTCGTACTCTCCAAACAAAGGATGAACTTCCGTTATTTCGGCCATATTACTCAGAGCTTCATAAACTTGCTTTTCATTTAATGGGCTTATTGATAATAGTGCAAATCCGATTGCCATGAAACAGTGAATACCAATCCTCCATCTTATATCTTTTTATATTTTTATTAAAATTGTGTCAACAGTGATTTTTATATACTAGTAGTGCATTATGTTAACAATTAACCCGGAGGTATGTTATTGGAAGAAAAAGATAAGAGTAAATCTAGTATCACCGGCGTAGCAGAAAAGGAACTGGGACTTCTCAACAGACACCTCGATGTTTTACAGACTGTGAAAGAGCACGGTCCAATCGGCATCATAAGATTATCTCAAATGACCGGACAACCACAACATATGGTTAGATATTCCTTAAGAACGCTCGAAAAAGATGGTATCATAACTCCCTCGCCACATGGGGCTGTTGTGACTGATAAGGTGCATGAAACACTAGGTACGCTCGACTCTACGATAGATGAATTGACCACTACATTAAAAGGAATGAAAAGTAAATTAAAATAGATTCTATCTTGCAAACTGAAAAAGGATTGAAAGTTATCTATTTAGAGTAAAGTCTATATATGACACTATTTTTTCGGTAATAATTGTTTAATAAAGATTATAAACCATTTCATTAATAAATGAGTTGTAAATATCATAGATGTGATATCATGAAAAAAATATGGATAGTGGGACTAATGGTATTCAGCCTTTTTGCTGTTTCAATGAACTTTGTTGTTGCAGATGATGAAATAACTTTAACGGATGAAACGGGTGACGTTTATGATCTTTACTCATATGATGAAGATGCGTATGTCACTCATAGTGAAAATATTGTTGTTGATAATATAGACATTTCATCATTAACTTATTCTCGGAATGGTAAAATAATAACTTTAAGACTACAAGTTGTAGGAAACATTGAGAATAGAGGGGACATCAATGATCTACTTTACGAAGGTACTGAAGCCGTTGATGTAACTGCATACTTGCTTAGTCTTCTTACAGATAACCAATATTATGTAATTTATTATGCAAACAATAAATGTCAGCTTACATATTATGAAGACCTGTCTGAAGAGGGAGGAGATGCCGAAAACATAACAGACTTCTCCGTAGAAGATGATTTACTCACCGTTTCTTTTGAACTCAATTCTACTGAGGAGACATATGAAGAAGTTTTAGCAACTTCCATGTATATGTACTCACCAGATTTGTCAGATATCGAAGATATCGATTATGATGATATTTCTGATTTATCGGAATTAGGGTGGGAATATCTTGCAGATGAAATATATAGTGAATCTGATACTGAAAATGACGATACAGGAGATGCTGGCGACCAAGATACTGGAGATGATAACAGTTCAGGAGGAACAGACAATACAACATTTCTGTTTTTCATTGCTATAATCGCTGCAATATGTATAATAGGCGTTGCAGTACTCATATTTATCATTAGAAGATAGAAATTTTTCTCCTTCTTTTTCTTTTAGTTATCTTTTTATTTAGGTACTATATGCCCATAAAGGGGTTTTCATGAGTGAGAAAGAGAGTAAATACAGCTACAAGAAGAAATTAGCTTGGGAGATTTTCACGAAAGAGCAGATTAAAAAAGCTTTTGATTTTGCAGAATATTACAAAACATTTCTTAATGGCGCGAAAACGGAGCGAGAGGCAGTTAAGATCATAGAAGACATTGCAAAAAAAGGAAAGAAAAAACTTATCATAAATCGTGAAAAGGAAGCAGCATTAATTGTCCGTGGTAAGAAACCAATATCTGAAGGACTTCGTATTGTCATTTCTCATATAGATTCTCCAAGGCTAGATTTAAAACAGATCCCATTATATGAAGACTCAGATAGCAACCTCGCTCTTTTTGAAACTCATTATTATGGGGGAATTAAAAAATTCCATTGGGTCGTTACCCCCCTTGCGTTACACGGAGTTGTTATTAAAAAGGATGGAAAAAAAGTAACCTTTACATTAGGCGAAGATGAAAAAGACCCTGTTTTTGCCGTATCTGATCTTTTACCGCATCTGTCTCACGAGGTACAAGATACCAAAAAACTCGATGATGCCATCAAAGGAGAAAGTCTTGATATTGTTGTGGGTAGTATGCCCGCAAAAGGAGATTTTAAAGAAAAAATCAAGGTAGCTATACTAGACAAACTTCACAAAGATTATGGCATGATTGAAGAAGACTTTGTTTCTGCAGAACTTGAAGCTGTACCTGCCTTCAAGGCAAAGGATATGGGATTTGACAGGTCACTTATTGCTGCCTATGGACAGGATGATCGAGCATGTGTATTCACATCTCTAAAGGCCATTTTGGATATAAAAAACCCCGAATATACTGCCATTGCATTATTTGTTGATAAGGAAGAGATTGGCAGCGAAGGTAGCACCACTGCTCAGGTGACAACATTTCTCCGCTCAATAATCAAAGGATTGGATCCGAAGGCAGATGCTGATAGTGTGATGCTAAAATCCAAAGTTATATCAGCGGACGTCAATGCTGCAGTAACTCCAAATTATACCGAAGTATTCGAACTTAAAAACGCTTCATCCCTAGGAAATGGCATTGTCATGTCTAAATATACAGGTCATGGCGGTAAATATTCTGCTAACGATGCCTCTGCAGAGTATGTTGCAGAGATTAGAACAATGCTTAATAAGGCAAAAATACCTTGGCAAACTGGAGAGCTCGGCAAAGTTGACAAAGGTGGAGGAGGTACTGTTGCAAAGTATTTTTCCAGACTAGGAATGGAAGTAATCGACCTAGGGCCAGCTGTACTTTCCATGCATTCACCATATGAAATAACCAGCAAGGTTGATATTTATTCTTCATACCTTGCATATCATGCATTTTTTAAAAGTTGATAGTGTGTTCAGAAGAAACGATCCTTCAATTGTTCAAAGGTGGCCTTAAAACCATTTTGGCAATACTCGGGATTGCATGGTTTATCAATCTTTCCATTAATAGGGAGTCCCGCCAATCTCATCATTGCTGCAGTTGCTTTTTTGCCATGTTTCCATCGAGCATATAGCCAATGACTCATGAAAAATGCAGGTCCATATATCCATCTCATGTCAGGTGTCCAGAAATCAATATTGTTTTTCCAACATCTTGCTAGCAAGTCCCATTGAAGCTCTGTAAGATTCTCAAGGTTAATTCTCCTAGAGTCACCAAGTACTGCCTCTTTCAATGGGATAAATAAAACTGGCGTATAGAACATCTTGGCATTATTGTTTCTCAGATCATCAATTAAATTCAATGTTGCAATTGTATCTTCTTCTGTTTCGTCTGGCTGTCCTGTCATAATCGTGCACAACGGCCACCAATCATAATCATTCATTAGACCAACGCCCTGAAGGACAAGTTCTGGCCAATTGTCAACGCTGAAAGGTAGTGCCTTTCCTTTCATATATTTCTGCATAAGTCTAACACTGCCACTTTCTATTCCTACCTCAACTGATATGAATGGTTTCTTGTACATTTTGCTTGTATCTGGATTCCATTTTGTTTTTTCGATTAAGATAGGGGTTAATTCCTCCAGAAGTTTTTTGTCATAAATTGCCGGTGCAAAAGAAGCATGTGATAACAGAATACATTCAACGCCAGGATATGATGCAATTGTTTTGTAAAGTTTTACAATTTCTTTCCTGTTGGGAATAAACCCTGGTTTTGATTTGTAGAGAAAGATATCTTCAGTAACCGTAAAAATTGATCTAGCCCCTTCTTTTACGTTTATCTCAACTTCTTTCATGATGTGATCTATAGGAAATGAATACTTGGTTCGATTTGTAGGGCTGCAAAATTGACATCCGCGTCCGCACCCTCTAGTTATTTCAACCATTCCATAACTAGCGGCGTGTTTTATTAGAGGTGTTTTCTCCCTATTTGGCTTTTTCGTCTCGTAGTATGAAGGGACATGTTCTCCGTTCATCAATTTCTTAAAAACACCGACAAGCTCATCTTCCCCTTCTCCTTGAAACAGTACATCAATTCCTAATCTCTCTTGAGCTCCTGCTTCACTAATTTGCCATGAGCCGGCACCACCCACTACTATCTTTGGTTTATATTTTTGAATTGATGGGTGGGTTATTAATTTCTCAAATTCAGCGGCGTTTAATGCTTCTCCACCAAAACCAATAAGAGAATTATAGGTCGTAGAAACATACGCAAGTCCCATTGGATCCATGGAAGAGATACCTACAATCTTTGTTTTTTTACCTATAAATTGGTGGAGATTGTCATAGTGTGAGACAACAACGACATCTTCTCCGAATTCATCTAACAGAAGAGATTCTACCTTTCTTAAACCGTAAATGGTGTTCTTGGCAGTACCGTCTTCGTTATTCTCTAAATTAGCAAGATGTTCCCGAAGTACATAGCCTGATAGTTTTTTTGGAAATGTACAAATAAATGCAGCAAATGGATTATTGTCATACTCGTTTGCTTCTGCACGTGAAGCAGTCAAAACAATAGGATATCCGTCTATCTCCTCACCGGTATTCATCGATATCACCTTATCCAAGAATTAAGCTTTTGATCACTGGATCTGTTATGGTTTCTTGCAATTTAGCTAAGAATTCTTTCCATGACAAGGCATTTCGTGACCAGCGGATAATCTCCTTTTTATGCAAGGACAATATTTTCAGAAAACTCTGCCATGTATACCCTTCGCATTTTAATGGTTGTGACCAACCGCTATCTTTCCAGAGATAGCTTGGTAACCGGTTACCAAACCACATACTTAGAGTGTCAATGTCCCACTTTTTTTCTGTGGTTCCTTTTGTTTGTTCTTTTAAGATCTTTGGTTCTGGTGGTATCGTCAGTTTCATGAAAGACCCCCATATACTATATACATGGTGGATGAATAGCACATTGCTATTTATGCATTTCTACTTGAATTGAATGCCGTAGATTTAACACTGTGAAAACAACACCGTTGAATTATACAGAACAGCACCGACCATTGCATATTAGCTATATTAATATCACAAAACCATAACATTTATGTTACATAAAACAATTCATTGATTAAGGGAGGTCCATGAAGTTTCTATTCATCAACACCGCTCGTTCTGTTGGATTTTTTGCCTTACGAAAAATGTCCCATAATGTTCCACCAGTACATCCACCCCTGGGTCTCCTATATCTTGCCAGCTCCTTAGAAGAAGAAGGACATACCGCTGAAATCATTGAATACTACTCAGAAAAAACCCCCCTTCAAACAATAAAACAAGCGATACCGCATGCTGATGCAGTTGGCCTAAGCGTAGTATCATATCCATACAAGATCGCAGCTGAAATATCACAATACATAAGAAGCATCGATCCATCAATACCCATTATCATTGGAGGCCCTCATTGTACATTTCACCCAAAAAAATCACTAACAGAAATACCCAACGCAGTAATCAGTGTACAAGGTGATGGCGAACAAACCATCAAAGAAATCGCACAATTTTATGAAGGAAAAAGAAAGAAACTCGATATACCTGGTGTTCACTATAGAAAAAACGGTAAGATTATTGCCGGAAAACCGCCCAAACTAATTGATGATATTGATACAATCCTTTACCCTGCTCGGCATCTTGTCAACAAATATACCTATGGAAAAATAAATGATAGTTATCTATTTAGATCAAAACATACCTCAATGATTACCAGCAGAGGATGCCCATTTAACTGCCGGTTCTGCTCACGAAAAAATCCTTTGTACACAACTTTTCGACAACGATCCGCTGAAAATGTTGTCACTGAAATAGAAGAACTCAATGATGACTATGGATCTGTTATGATCGTTGATGAAAACTTTCTCACCGATAAAAAACGGGCGCATCAAATAATGGACCGCCTCATTGACCAAGGATCTGATATTGATCTGCTCATTGAAGGAACACGGGTCGACACAGCAGATCGACCATTATTTAAGAAAATGCGGAAGGCAGGAGTCACCTATATACAATTTGGGATTGAATCTGGGAATCAAGAAACTTTGGATTTTTACAATAAAAAAATATCTATTGATCAAATTCAGAAGGCGATACATATGGCCAATGAGATGGATTTCTTCACTGTCGGCAATTTCATAGTTGGAGCGCCCTGTGAACAAGAATCTCACATTCAAAGAACCATTGATTTTGCTTGTTCATTGCCATTAGATTTTGTCATGTTTCTACCCCTCTACTACATGTATGGCTCTCAGCTATGGGATGAGGCAGTAGCCAATGGAAAAATATCTAATGATGATGGCTATTCTCAACCTGCTGATATAAAGCGCGATCTCAGCAATTTTTCAAAAGAAGAATTACAGAGATTTTGCACCCGTGCAACAAAAAGCTTCTATCTGCGACCCAGGTATATATATAGGGAGCTTTCAAAGGCATTTAGGACAAATGATTATTATCTTATGCGCACACAAATTTCAGCCCTATGGAAAATAATTAATCCTTATGGTTAAAGAAAAACAAAATAATTAAATTTACCAACCCGAACGTAACAACACTTTTGTAACACCCATCAATGCGACACTACCTAATTTTATAAGACCACATATGTCTTTATATAATAATACTCCTTCCTGCAGAGATTGATCTAACAAAAAGATTAATAGAAAAACCTGAAGAATTTGGTAAAGTTGTCCAAATAGATAAATATCCAAATAAAGCTACAACAATCCATTGAATTGGTCCAAAAATCTCAGAATACGCTGGAATTTTGATTTTTCTTTTTAAATATTTGTTATGAAATGCAACAAACAAAGCACTGATTCCTACCAGGATTAAACATATAAAACTTATTAAAAATGCAAAAATAAAAGTGAAAAATGCAAAAATTAACGCTATTTTAATTTTTTTTTGTTAATCCTACCTGAAGGGATTGGTCTATTAGGATAAGCAATAAAATCAATATCTGAGTCAGTTATATCATTCCAAATTAGAGCAGCAAAAAAACCTGAATATAAGGTTAGTATTGTCAAAATAATAATCAAAAAAATATTAAAATTATATGAATTAGTACCATATGCAAGCATTGGAACACTAGCAAACATAAATATGTAACTTGGTAGTTCATAAACTGGCAAAGATCGCCAACTAGAAAGAAAGTTTAATTGATTACCTATTTTTAAATTTTTATTGTCAATTTTTTCCTCATCTTAGTATAGTAAGTTATATATTTTTCAATTGATTTTTTAAACTTCCATCCCAAAAAATATTTTCAGAAATTATAGATTTTATTTCTTTAGATTCTTCTTCATTTTGAATAGGTGGAAGATGATTCTCAGGAATTTTTGCAGCCCATGCAATAAATCTTCTTACAACCCACCATGTACATGTCAAATCTTCTTTCAAATTTTTATTGGAAAATTTAATATCCTTCCAAATGTGAAGACCATCCGCTAGGCATTTAGCATTGGTATTTTCTTCTATAGCGCCACCCTGCCAAACCATATACTCAGGATGTGATGTGCATAAGAGTATTCTTCCATTATTTTCGTTGGGATATATTTCAGCTGTTATACTTGCTTTATTTGCATAATCTAAATCAATAATTTTATCAGTTATTACCCATTTTTCTGAGAAGAAATAAGTATATAATAACAAATTTTTCATAGAGTCCTTTTCTTTTTTAATGAATCTTAAAGATTTAATAAACCCACGAATCAAACCAAAAAATTCACCTTTATATCTCCATGCATAAACTTTTGTTGAATTATTTTTAGAAATATCTTTTATAGGATATTTTCCTAAAATCTTTAGATTTCTGTCGATTTTATCTGGTAAAACTAAAGCAGGTCCTCCCCACCATCTCATTCTTAAAGTACTATTTGGAAAATCTGAAAATATAGGATTTTCTTTATTTATTTGAAAATCTATTGGTACGCCACCAGAATGAATCCTTTTTCCATCAACCGTGCTGCCTGGAGCAAAAGAAAAAACATATGATGATGCACCAATTTTTTCAGGGTATTTATTTTGAAATAGATAAAACAACGGACAAGCAAATGATTTATAATATGAGGAAACACAAGATAAATCTAGAGAACTTTTATTATATAACTGTTCTAAAAAAGTTCTAGGTTTTTTTTCTGCTGTTTTTAAATCTGTCATAAGCGCTGCTCCACCACATATTCCAACATATCCTCCACCATTTTTTATAAAATCAGATACTGCTTTTTTCCACTTTTTAGCATTTGGAAAAAAAGTAAATGCTTTTACAATTGTTTCTCCATCTCCTACACCACCACCTGGGACCAATAATACATCAAAATTAGATGTTTTTAATTTGCCGTTAATAATATCTTTATCATAAATAAATTCAGATTTAAATTTATAATTCATATCTTTTGAACTCCAAGTATAATTATCTAAAATAATTGGGAAATAGTGTTTACCAGAGCACCAACCAATAGGTTCTTCTGCAAGAATAGCGACTTTTATCAAACTTAGACGTTTTTCTTTTGAGTTTATTATATCTTCATTTATAAATTATCTACCTCCATAAGTTATCAGAAAATTTCTTGATCATTTTTTCATGATTTATAATATTTTTTATCAAAAACCCTAAATTTTTTATATACTTTTGCTCCAGCTATTTTAATAGTCTCATGTGCAGGTTTATTACCCTCATCAAACCATCCAACTTCTGCTCCTATATACCCTCTTTTTTGCATTTCTAGTAAGGTTTCATAATTTAAATATGAACCAATATTTTTATTTCGCAACTCTTTTTTTATACCTATTAAATGCAGTTTTCCAACATTTATTCTTTTTTTCAACAAAATAAATTGAAGCGCTTGATATGGACCTAATCTTCCATTCATTTTTTTAAACAGTTGATTATAATCTGGTGTTGACCAAATATATGCAACAGGTGAACCATCAATCTCTGCAACCAAAAAAAGCATGGAATCAACAAACCATCGCATTTGTTTAATTCCGAAACGCGTTCTAACTTCATCTTTCTCTACTGGAACATAGCCCCAATGATCTTTAAATGTTTCAAGAAATAATTCAATCCACCAATCAAGTTCTTTTTTAGTTCTAAGTCTATTAAATTTACGGATTTTTATTCCATTTTCTTTACAATTTTGAGCTTTCTCTTTTAATTTATCTGGAATAGGTTTAGTTAAATTAATATAATAAAGAATTTGATCACGAGCTTTTATCATATTATACTTTTGAGCAAAGGATAGATAATATTCAGGAGAATATGAAGATAGCAATGCAGGACTCGAATTAAAACCTTCAAGCAAAAATCCACAACCAACATCAACTCTTCCGTTAATTGGTCCTCGCATAGTTGTCATATTTCTTGATTTAAGTGAGTTTTTTGCAACATCAAATAGTGCTTTAGCACAATCAAAATCATTGATACACTCAAAAAAACCAAAAAAGCCAATATTTTTATTTAATAATTCAACATATTTATAATCAACAATCGCAGCTATTCTACCTACAATATTGTTATTCTTTTTAAGGATAAACAATTCATAATCTGAGTGATTCCAAAAAGGATTATTATTCTTAAAAAAACCCTTAAATTCATTCCAAAACGGAGCGACCCAAAAAGGGTCATTTTTATATAAAGTAAATGGAAAATCATAAAATTTTTTAAAATCTAACTTATTTTTAACTTGGTCAATTTTTAAATTTTTATTATTTTTAATTTCAATATTATCATTTTCTTTAATAGTACCATCTCAATTATTTTAATCTAAATTTATTTTTTCTTTGTAAAATAATATTTTGTTGATTAAATTTTCCATTTAAAATCTACCTTTTTGATTGATTTTTATAGAATCTGCTACACATAGGTATTAGACTTACTGTCTAAAAAATCTTGTATATAAGATAATGGTTAATATTATCAACTTTTTTCCCAAATTAAAAATTTTACCACTCCAAAACCGAATAAACGGTTCTGTATAATGTGACGGTGTTGCAAACACGGTGTTGATTTCACGGTGTTATATCGATGATAAACTAATAATCAAAAAAAGATTAAAATAAAAATTATCTAAATTGTCGGCATTAATTTGGTGTAATTTCTAATATTTTTAAATAATAACCATAGGCATTGTAATCAATGTCTATTGTTCCCGTAAAATAGTATTGTAAATCTTCTGAAAATTCAGTATGTGAAATTGTATCAGGTAGATTTACATATACATCAGTAAATTGGTTTTTTTCATCTGTAATTGCAAGTTTGTTCTCATAATAAATAACAATATTAACAATACCATTAACAGTTTCATATTTGCCATCATATGAATCTGGATTAAATAATATATCCTCAAGTGTCACAGCAGATTGATCATTACCATCAAACAATTTGTAATTTTCAAGATCTATATACAAATTATAGATAGGATATAGTTTTGCAACAAAATTGTATCCATTAGAATTTTCAGGTTCAAAATACGAGCTAGTTAACCAATCTGGTGGTCTAAGTCTATAGCTATCTTCTGCTATATGGTCATCAATAAAAAGAACATTATTTTCAAATTTATCAAACCAACCATTAAATGAAATTTTTGAACCTTTATATTTATTTAGATCTGAAAACAATTCACTTAAAGTAACTTCGGTAATAGTATCCTCTGGTTCTGTATCGCTAGAACCATCGTCGCCACCATCTGGCAAGTTATCATCTTCTTCATTTTCTTCAGGGACTTCTGGATTTTTATCCGTTGATGAACTGTCAGGATATCTTGGAGTAATCTCTATACATCCAACCAATATGATAAGGATTAGAAGAATTATGCTTAGATAAAAAAATGGTTTTTTAATCGTTTTATCGAATCCTCCCAAACCAAACAAATTCGCCTGTTCTTCGTTGAAATTTAAAATACAAATATGCACCAATTATTGTCATTCCAATGCCTATTGTTCCATAAAGAATTGTTCCTGTAAGTGGCAGATGGAAACTTGAACCAAATAAAATTGCTGCTGCCCAGTTTTCGTCAAATAGAGCGAAAAATGGGGCCATCCACATGAAAAAGAATATCAAAATTCCTATGAAACTAATCAATCCAGATAGCATTCTTAATCCAAATAGTCGTAAATCAGAACCAACATGAATACCATCGAATTTTTTCAATAATCTAAACATCAAATATCCAATGACTATTATTTCACATATGTAGTAAATAATTGATATATCATAGGAGAAAATCTTGATTATATAGAACTGATGAATAACAGCAATTACTATCATCAAAATTAGGACTATTAAAAACCAAATAGGGATAGTAGCACGTCTTAACTTATATTTTATAGTCTGCCAAAGAGTGTATTTTCTTCTCTTTTTATATTTAGGTCTACCTTTAGGTTTTTTCTTTTTCCCTTCTCTTCTTCTAGCCCAACATTCTGGACATAAGGTTATTCGTTCACCGATGTTTTCATCATAAAAATATTCCTTTTTATTATGTAATAAATCTTTTCCGCAATCAAAACATTCAACCTTTATATCTATTTTAGCAGGTTCATCTATTATTTCTTCTGGTTCAGAAACATCACTTTCAGGTATTTTCTCTTCTTCTGGCTCAGGAATATCAATTCTGATATTTTCAGTTTTTTCTCTTCTGCTATCAATTAATCGGATTGGCCTTGGCATATTAGTTTTATCTTTTGCATAAATGGAATAAGGAATACACGGGTGCCCACCCTTTTTTTCCCACTCAATTTGCCTTTCGATATCTTTTGATTTGAAAGGCGCTGCTTGAGGTTTTTTTGCTATTAAATGTTCTTTACAAAAATATTCATCGCAATATTTACATTTAAAAAGTTCAACATGTTTTTTATCGCATAAATGATAATTGCAACTACCAAACTTTCTCGATTTAGAATAATTAGATTTTCTCCTATAATTCTTTTTCTTGCTAGATGTGTGGTGTTTCTTGTAATGTCTAGCCATTTTCCTCCCCAAGACGAATAAAACAAAACAACTGATAGTTTATAAAATCTTATTTTTTATTTTTCAAAGATTTCATAATTAATTTTTCCCATTTTTTATCACCTAAATCAAGTTTTACATTAGCTATTTCAGCTGGTGTTTTATTATATAATGACTCATGAGGCTTGATGAAATTATAATATATCTTATGTCCTCTTACAAAAGGGGAATATTGATCTTTTAAACCTCTTTGAGTCTTGTTTCTATCTCTTATCGTTCCTTGAAGTCTCTCCACAAGATTATTGTCAAAATATTCTTCACCATTTTTTCTACCTCTTATGCCAACGTTACCTATGTGAGTGGTTTTATTTCGTAGTGAAAAGAACTCATCAGAAATGGCTTTATTATATGATTTTAGCCCGTCTGTGATTATGAACATTGGTCTTCTATTATGACTATGTTTCTTTGCAGTTCTCAGTGCCATTTTTGCATCATTTGTTGTTCTTCTTT
>CAZYFW010000010.1:0-19442 GCA_964646685.1 uncultured Thermoplasmatales archaeon | reverse complement strand
GCTCGTGCAGGAGAAAACGGAGCAGCGATAACTCTACTTACTGCAGCGGATCATGAGAATTTTAGAAGAGTACAAAGTAATGATGAGCTAAATATTGAAAGAGCGAAAATGCCAGATTTTGAAAAAGTAAGTTTTTCAAGAAAAACGGATCGTAGGAATGAACCTTCTAAAAACAAACAGTGGAATCATAACAACAGAAACAATAACAATAGGAATTATAGACGGAGGAGAGATAACAATTCTAAAAAATCCTATTAAATTTTATAAGATTTAAGTAGAGAGCATGTAGTGCATTCTATACTGTTTTTTCCTTCTTTGGTAGCATTTTCTCGCATCATACAAGTTTAATTTCATTCATTTGTCTAAAACCTATTCTACTTGAATAATAATTTTGTAATTTTATGTAATTCCGGGGTCTATGAAGCCCTCATCTTTTTCATATTCTTCATCTTCGCTTTGATCTTTTTTACATTTTTTACAGATGCCTTCAGCCTCTTCATATTCGTCTAATTCTTCTCCACAGATTTCACAATGCTCAGCCATAATAATTTCTCCAATAATAAAATAACAAAAAACAATCTTTTTTCAATTTTTAAAGTTTCTTATGCTTTTTAAAAATTATCATACTACCAGGCAAATCTAAAAAATATAGCATTCTATGCATTTTTTCGCATGTAACAATCCCGCTATTCTTTCAGGTCCGTCTAAAACCTGCTAGGTGTTGCCCATTATCTATTAATATCACTAACCCATAATTAGTACCAATTATGGAAAATGCAACATTTGCAGCGGGATGTTTCTGGGGAGTAGAAGCAGTATTTGAAAGAACAGAAGGTGTTGAAAAAACAATAGTAGGATACACTGGGGGAAAAACAAAAAATCCAACATATGAACAAGTATGTACAGATAAAACAGGACATGCTGAAGCAATACAAATAATATACAATCCAAAAAAAATAACTTATGAAAAACTGCTTGAAACATTCTGGATGATACATGACCCAACACAAAAAAACAGACAAGGGCCAGATCGGGGGACACAATACAGATCAGCAATATTCTATCACACAGAAGAGCAAAAACATATTGCTGAACAATCAAAAAAGCAAAAAGAAAAAGATCTTGGTATTGAAATTCAAACAGAAATAACTCCAGCAAAAGAATTCTATCCTGCAGAAGAATACCATCAAAAATACCTGAAAAAACAAGGCCAAACTAGTTGCAGAATATAATTTACTTTTTTTCTTCAAAATCAAGACTTAAAGAATTAATACAAAAACGCTTACCTGTAGGACGTGGACCATCATCAAAAACATGGCCGAGATGGCCACCACAACGACTGCAAACAACTTCCATACGTTTCATCCCAAGGCTATAATCAGGTTTCAATTCGACATTACCTTTTGAAGTAACATCCCAAAAACTTGGCCAACCACTACCCGAATCGAATTTTGTTTCAGAAGAGAAAAGCGGGTTCTTACAACCAGCACAAACATAATCGCCATCTTTTTTATTTTTTAGATGGTTTCCAGCAAAAGCAGGCTCAGTGTGCCTATTCCTCAATATCTGATAAACTTCAGGTTTCAATAATCTTTTCCATTCGCTTTCTGAGCGAGATAGATATTTTCCAACCATTTTTCAACAAGTAACCATAAACTAATGGATTTAATAAATTAATTGATTATTTCTAAATATACAAATTTTTTTATACCAATAAATGATTAAAAGTAGCAATAATTGGGGGTTATGATATTATGAAAGACTCTGAAGAAAGAAAATTCATTTTTTTAAAAAGGTTCAATTTAGCAATGTTTGCATTACATATATCACAAGTCTTTATGATATTAATTCTAAGTAAAAGTTTTTCATTGCCGGTTACCCGTTCATATCCTTTTTTTGATACAAATACAATGGCGATAGCACCAGTATCAGAAACATTATTTGAAGTGCAAATCGCTCCATTAATTGCTTTATTTCTACTTATTTCAGCAGCAGCTCATCTTTTCATTGGATCCGTTCTTAACAAAAGATACGTTAAAAATCTAAAAAAAGGTATGAATCCCTATAGATGGTATGAATATTCCATAAGCGCATCTTTAATGATAGTGCTCATTGCTATGCTTACAACCATTTATGATTTTGGAACACTTCTTGCATTATTTGTTCTTACAGCAGTAATGAATCTTATGGGACTAATGATGGAACTGCATAACCAAACAACTGAAAAAATGAATTGGACATCATATATGATTGGATGTATGGCAGGAATAGTTCCATGGATAGTAATCTTTATTTCTTTAATAGGTGGAACATCCACATCGGGCGAATCGGTTCCAGATTTCGTTATAGCGATATTCGTTACAATTGCAATATTCTTTAACCTGTTTGCAATAAATATGTTTCTTCAATACAAAAAAATTGGAAAATGGAAAGACTATTTGTATGGAGAAAAAGTCTATATAATTCTAAGTTTAGTTGCAAAATCTGCCCTTGCCTGGCAAGTGTTTGCAGGTACATTAAGACCTGTTTAGTTTTTGTTAATCGCTAGCTATTGCTTCCAGCAGATGGAACAAGTTTAATGTCATCTCTAACTGAGATTATACCAAAAAGCATGCCGACATATGCTGTTCCATCTGGACCAATGGAAATGGGACCCCAGTTATTGTTAAATCCAAAGCCAGATCCTGCAAGTAGTTGATAGACAGTTTCACCGGTACGAAAATCAATAGCAGTAAAATACCAAGGGTTGGGCCATAAAAATGCTGGTGTTTTAGTATAAATATACATCATGCCATTTCCAACGCTTAGTTTGGGCAGGGCCGAACATGGATATTCTTCACTAGACCAAACTTCTTGACAACTATAACCACCAACTCCATCTGATTTTACATCGATTCTAACTATTCCTTTTTCTGTAACCCGACCCAATGTTGTAGCCAAGAAATTCTTATGCCCGTAGCTATTGATAACGACAACAGAACAGATTCCGTTTTCAAACGCGATGCCAATCGGTGCATTCTCTGCGCAGCTCTTGTCTTCCTCAAAAACAGGAATACTACATGCTAATTTTCCACCTATACGATGATAAAAAAGCATATTCATTCGAGGGTCGGCATTATCACCAATCACGACAAGGTCGCCAATCAATGTGGGAGTTGTACCAGATCCTTGGTTGAGCATGCCTGGTTTACGCCGAGTGCCACGATCATACGTTGCTCTCCATAAGATAACAGGATCATCATTTTCATCGAGATTAAAACAATACATCGCATGATCAGAAACAATGTAGATTCCATCCTCACCCACAGTAAAAGAGTTCTGAATTTCCTCACGAATATTGGACTCTAGTGAAAAAAGCTCCATAGTCTTTATAAATTTGGAACTGACATTTATCACACCAACAGCACCATAACGAGTGACAAACCATAGATTTCCTTGCCAATCAGGTAAAACTGAGCCGACCTTATCGCGCTCTGGAAAGTCCAACGGCACAACATAATCAGAAAGATCGTACCGCTCTACAAGTTCAAAACCCTGGCCATTCTCTAAAATCTGAACAATTTCAATAGATTGCTCATGGGTGGCTACAACGACACGATTCAAATTGTCAAGATAAAAATATGCACCGCCAGAAGTATCCTCAAGAAGTCCTATAGGGTCCAAAAAAGAGAAACGAGGGCGACCTGGTAGGTCGTATCGCGCAATCTCCTTTAATGACACAGGATCCAGTAAAACAAGCCTTGGGCAAGATAAACTAGTGCAACCTGTAACCATTTGCCCATCACTAGTGAAACAAACAGTTACACATTCAGCTATACCTCTAAAAGATGATTGAACATAAGGATCAACACCCAAAGGCCCGCTCCAAGAAGTAACATCAGACATGTAACCATCGCAATGCATGTTATTTTGTCCATTCAAAGCCATAAATGGGTGTTGTGGAATTAAAGAAACGTTTTCTAATTGGTTTGAATAGTTATCAGGAAAATTATTGTTACGAACTAATATTTTTTCAGAAGGAGTCAATCTATAATAAAGTCCTCTAGGGATGGGAATTGCGGCAACATAAATTCCTGAAAACAAGATAAGCAGAATTGAAAATATTGCAAAAAGGATAATTTTCTTTCGTTTCATGGATCATCAACTATAATAACCAGATAAATAAATTTTATTTAAATATACTCATTAGATAATAATAGCACGACACCTATTTCTTCTGAAAATCTTCACCAGTCCAACAGTATAAACATAGTTTTTCTCTTGGCAATCCTATTGCCTTAATCATGTCATCCAGTAGCTGATACCTTAACGAAGTGGCACCTAAATCTTCTGCAATCCAATCAACCATTTCCTTATATTTTTCTGATTTAGGATTCAAATATTCTGAAACATCTTCGATGTCTTTTCCTTCAAGTGCCCATATTGCTTTTCTAGCAGATAATTCTTTAATGCTTCTAGTAGATAAATTATATATGCATGGAAACATCAAAGGAGGGCATGCAGGTCTTATGTGGATTTCCTTTGCCCCGGCGTTTTTTAGTTTTGTAATTGTAAAATTCTTAAGTTGTGTACCCCGAACAATCGAATCTTCACATAAAATTATTCTATTATCCTTTGCAATATCTTCATTTGCTATCAATTTCATCAAAGCAACATGGTCTCTAACTTCCTGATTTAAAGGCGTATAACTTCTTCCATAACCTGAGGTATATTTAACTAAAACTCGTCTGAAGGGTTTACCGGATTCCATTGCATATCCAATAGCATGAACAGTTCCTGAATCGGGTACACCTGAAACTAAATCTATTTTTACATTATCCCTTTTTGCTAAGTAACATCCACAGTTTTCTCTTACTTTTTCAACGTTTATCCCTTCGTATGAAGACGCTGGAAAACCAGTATAAATCCATAAAAATGCACATATTTTATTGGAATTGTTTCCATCTTTTACTGTTTCAATACCCTTTTGACTGATAAAAGCAATTTCTCCAGGTTCAATGAATTTCTTAATTTTAAAATTCATATTATTAAATGAACATGTTTCGCTAGCTACAGCTACTTCATCTTCTTTGCTTCCAAGAACTAACGGAGTTACTCCATGTCGATCTCTTGCACAATAAATACCTTCAGTTGTTAGCAGAAGCAGAGATATTGACCCTTTGATTTCGTCATACATTTTTTCTATACCATCGACGACACTATTGCCTTGGTTTATTAAATTGGCAATTAACTCTGTAGTGTTGACATCACCGCGGTCGAGTTCACTAAATGGCGTTCCTTTCCTGATTAATTTTTCAGCAAGTTCATCTTTATTTGTTACAAGACCAGCGCAACATATTGCAAAAGGGCCAAATTTACTTTTAAAACTTAATGGCTGAGGATCTTTATCAGATATTACACCAATGCCTAGATTGCTATGTATTTTATCGGATCCTTCATAGAATTTTGATTTGAATTGTGAATTTGCAATGTCATGAATTTTTTTAACAGGCATTCCATGTTCATCGATAAAGGCTATTCCGCCATACTCGGTACCAAGATGGCTGTGATAATCGGTACCATAATAAAGGCTTGAAATGCAATTCTTGTTACTTACTACACCAAATAATCCGCTCATTTTTCCCCCAATACCGCATAATCGATGAGTTATATATAAGTATTATTAAATTTTTTACAAAAAATAAAATAACTGGGGACGCTATATCTATAAATTATATTCTATTGATGCTTATTTTTATTATAAAAAAACAAGGGAAAGCTATTTAAGACATGGCTTAATGCAGATAACAACAAGGGAAAGAAAACGAAGGATTTTGTTTTTGATCTCTTGTAAGAAAAAAACTCCATGATTCAGGAGGAAAAAAATATATGAAAGGAACCATAAAGTGGTATAACGCAAGAAAGGGTTATGGGTTCGTCCAAGGTGAAGATGGGAAAGATATCTTTGTCCATCGGTCATCCGTACCAGAAGGAGTCTTTCTCAATGAGGGAGATGCCGTTGAGTACGAAGTGGAAGACTCAGATAGAGGACCCAAAGCAATAAACATAAAAAAGACAGAATAAGTTCTCCTGTTCTTAGAGGATGAAAGAGGTTTTTAATCTCGATTGTTTCTTTTAATTGTGTTTACATGGGGCAATGCTGCCCTTCTTTTTCTAGATTGAAAGGGAGCATCTAATGTTTCCTTCTTTTTTCTAATTTAACAATAGAATTATTTTTAAAAGAAGACGCGTTATCATTTATGGCGATGGAGAGATGGGATTAATCATTGAATTGCTTGCTATTATAGGGATTTTTATCTTTAGTTTTGTTTTATCGATAGTTATAATGCCCATGATGAAAAAGGAAATGAAGAATTTTACTTGGAACCAATATTTCAAACAATGTGGGATTTATCGAGGGGTATCGCGCTGGGCAACCATAAAATCCTATTTAATTAAAAAATAAGTGGAGTTACTTTTTACTAATATTTTTACTCTTCTCAAAACACCCATTACACAGAGTGTTTCCCAAAGGAATGGTTTTTCCGCACTTGCTACATTTGCCATGTTTCACTCGTTTAAAACCGATAACAATCTCATGATTCTTAGTAATCCAGTTAAATAATAATTTCTCTCTATGAATTCCCAACTTCATGGCAATTCCCTACCATGGACAAGGAATCGCCGACTCATTCTAAAATGTTTTGTAAAGTAATTAGTCTAATATCAAATGAAAAAATACTTAAATAACAGCAAGATAAGCCGATTTAGGGAGAAAAATGAAAGCGTTTGTAACCGGCGGTGCTGGGTTTATCGGCAGCCATCTTGTCGATAGACTCATTGAAGAAGGGGATAAAGTCACAGTATATGACGATCTAAGTTCCGGAAAAAAGGAGTTTATCGAACATCACTTTCAAAATGATAATTTTTCTTTTATTAAAGCCAATCTATTAGATGAAGAACAGGTAACAAAAACAATAAAAAATCATGATGTTGTGTTTCACATAGCAGCAAACCCTGACGTAAGACTTGGGGAACAAAAACCAGATGTGGCCAAAACAGACATCATTGCTACATACAATCTACTTGATGCGATGAGAAAGAATAACATCAAAAAAATCGTATTTTCTTCCAGCAGTACTGTCTATGGAGAAACTCCCCCATTCCCTTTGAAAGAAGATTATGGCCCTCTTTTACCAATTTCAGTTTATGGTGCAGCAAAACTAGCAGCTGAAGGATTAATCAGTTCGTTTTGCCACACTTTCGACATGCAAGGATGGATATTCCGATTTGCAAATGTTGTCGGTGAAAGAGGCACACATGGAGTTATTGTTGATTTCATTAATAAACTGGAAAGAAATCCAAAAGAACTGGAAATTTTAGGCGATGGTAAGCAAAAAAAGCCATATCTGTATGTTAAAGAATGCGTTGATGGCATGTTATTTGGTTTTAAGCACGCTAAAGAACAAATCAATATCTTTAATCTTGGATGTGATACAACAACAGAAGTTACACGAATTGGCGAATTAATCGTTAAGGAAATGGGACTCAAAGATGTTTTATTCAAATATACTGGTGGAAAACGTGGATGGAAAGGAGATGTTCCACAGTTTCAATTTGATATAAAGAAAATAAACAATCTTGGATGGAAAGCAGCACATGCATCCGATGAAGTAATAAAAATGGCGATAAAGGATGTGTTGCACGCCAAGTTTTAAATCAACTTTTTAGATATTCATGCCAATGAACATATCTATCATAGGAATAGGATACGTAGGATTGGTAACCGGTGCCTGTTTTGCTAAACTCGGAAATAGAGTTATCTGTGTTGATATCAATAGAAAAAAAGTTGACAATATTAACAATGCTATCTCTCCAATCTATGAGGAAGATTTGGATGAGTTATTGACAACTCATAAAAAAAACATCACTGCTACAACAGATTATACACATGCGATCAACAAGAGCGATGTTACCTTCATCTGCGTTGGCACGCCATCAAAAAGTGATGGTGAGCTCGATTTGTCATTTGTAAAAGATGCTTCAATAGAAATAGGAAAAAATCTCAAAGAAAAAAATGAATGGCACCTAATAGTTGTAAAAAGCACAGTGCTTCCTGGAACAACAATTGATGTAGTATTACCTCTTTTAGAAAAATATTCCAACAAAAAGGTTGGAAAAGATTTCGGATTGGCAATGAATCCTGAATTTTTGAGGGAGGGAGTTGCCGTCAAGGATTTTCTTCAACCAGATAGAATTGTCATTGGATGTTATGATGAAAAAAGCAAAGATGTACTAAAGAAATTGTATAAAGGTTTTTCCTGTCCACTAGTCGAAACGTCTCCTTCTACAGCAGAGATGATCAAATATGCAAGCAATGCCTTTTTGGCAACCAAAATATCATTCATCAATGAGATTGGTAACATGTGCAAAAGATTAGGCATTGATGCCTATGAGGTAGCCGATGGAGTTGGCCTAGATAAACGGATAGGAAGATCGTTTCTAGATTCTGGCATTGGATGGGGCGGTTCGTGTTTTCCTAAGGATGTATATGCATTAATAACGTGGGCAAAAAAAACTGATGATCCCAAAATATTGGAAAGCGTTGTAGATATAAATGATCAGCAACCATTGAAACTTGTTGACATCTTGAAAAAGCACGTGCCAAACCTCAAAGGAAAAACAATAGGCATCCTTGGCCTTGCCTTTAAGCCAAATACAGATGATATACGGAACAGCAGAGCCATTCCAATAATAAAACAACTTCTAAAAGATGGTTCACAAGTTAAGGCATACGATCCAAAAGCGATTGAGTGTTTCAAAGATATCTTTCCACAGATAACATATACATCGTCTGCAAAAGAGGTGTTGGATTCAGATGCCGTCCTTATCGTGACAAAATGGGACGAATTTACCAAATTAGACTACAACGGAAAGGTTGTTATAGACGGAAGGAAATTAAAAGAAGCCAAAACGGCTCGAATATATGAGGGAGTGTGTTGGTGAGTATGAAAGGACTAATACCTGCAGCTGGGCATGGAAAACGTTTAGAGCCAATAACATTAGCTATTCCAAAAGAGTTGCTTATGCTTGGTGACAAGGCAGTCATTGAACACGTCATTAACGCAATGAAATCAACAGGCATCACAAAAATTACAATAGTTGTTGGATGGCGAAAACATGCCATTTTAGATTATCTTGGATCTGGAGAGCGGCTTGGAGTGAAAATAACATATGTTGTTCAAGATAAACGAGATGGACTTGCAAAAGCAGTTCTTGCAGGGGAACACTTGAAGGAAGATGGTCCTTTTTTAGTGGTGTTGGGTGACAATTTCTTTTACCCTCAAATGTTCCTGAAAGACATTGTTTCATTTCATCAAGAAAAGGGTGCAGACGCAACAATAGGGGTTGTTGAAGTTGAAAACCCTACAAGACATGGTATCATAAAATCAGGAGAAAACAATAAAATTGTAGACATCATAGAAAAACCAACAAAGCAAGAATCTCCTAGTAATCTTGGCTGCATTGGAATTTATGTGTTTAGCCCAGACATTTTTGACGCAATAAAGAAAACAAAACCAGGAGTGAACCAAGAATATCAATTGACAGATGCCATAAAAATATTAATTGAAGATGGAAAGCAAGTGTATTACAAGAAAATCAAGGGAATGCATATCGATGTAGGGACACTTGAAGACCTCAGAAAAGCAAATGAATTTCTTTTGAGCTGTTAGGCATTGTGGTTTCCATGGAGATATCGGTCGTTATAGCAGTTAGAAACGAAGTAACTCATATCAAAGAATGTGTACAATCTGTTTTGAATCAAGATTATAAAAAGACTTACGAAGTCATTATTGTCGATGGGATGAGTACCGATGGTACCTATGAATTGCTTGAAAAGCTAACGAAAAAGAATAAATTTATTCTGTTAAGAAATCCAAAATTTAATGCAGCGGCAGGAAGAAATATTGGCATTGAAAACTCTAAAGGCAATTTTATTGCATTTATAGATGGAGATGCGGTAGCATCAAAGGATTGGCTGAGTCAAATCGAAAATGTCTTTGGAAGAAAAAATGATGTAGTGGGCGTTGGAGGTCCCGATATGCTACCAAAAGACAGCACCGATAAGGCTCGTAGGATTGGACAGGTTATGACTTCTCCCCTGGCAAGAGGCGGAAGGTTTAATCCTTCCACTCAACATTCCCTATCTGGAGAAGAGAAATATGTTGATCATATTCCAACATGTAATCTCTGTCTGAAAAGAGAGATTTTTGATAAGGTTGGAATGTTTGACGAAGGATTTGTTAAAGGTCAGGATTTAGAGCTGAACTATCGAATTGTCAATGCAGGATACAAACTATTGTATTCACCAAAAATAAAGGTTATTCATCATAGAAAAAATCACATCAGGGATTTTGCTAGGCAGATATATAAATGGGCAAAGGCAAAGGTTGCAATTATAAAAAAGCATGGTTTTCATGGATTGGTGAGTCATGTTTACTTATGGCCAGCATATGTTGCTATCGCATTTCTCGCAACATTTTCATTCTTCTTATTTTTCAATTTGATGGATGTTTTTGTAGTGTTGATTTTCTTGGCCGCAGCGACTTATGTGCTTGTCATTCTATTTGAATCAGCACGATTGGCAAAAAAATTTGGTGAGCCTATTCTCTTTTTGTATGCATCATTTTTACTTCCTATTCTACATATTGCCTATAAATGCGGCATCGTGGTTGCATTATTAAGGAGAAAAATATGGTGAAGAAGGAAACCGAAACAAACTTCTCTACATCCTTGACAAGTATTTTTGATTTGACAACAAAAATTGAACAAGAGTTTTCAGTTGATTCCATACAACTCCGTGATGGAACCAAACTATGGAATTTAGTTCGAGTGTTGCTTTGTTTTTATCCTTGGAAACAAGATACCAATGAGAAAAAAAGTTCGTTAAAAACATTGGCCCATATGACCAAAGATGGGGTTTTTCCTCTAAATTTATTTACTAAGAAAATCGAGATTTGCGGATTTTCTGACACAGAAAGTAGAAAATTGAGAAATGGAAAATTCTATGATATCTATATCGACCCGCTCTACGACGTAGCGGGAAATGGTTTTTGGGTTTTTGAATGGCCAACATCTGAAGGAAAAAGAAGGAATTCCAGGAGAAGCATCTATTCCAAAAACTATGTTCCAATGCACATTCCTGTGTTTAGTAAAACATTCTTTGGCATCGGTCTTTCTCAAATGTCTAAAAAAAGAAGATTTTCTATTGAATCAGAAGATGTTTTAAAAGATGTAATTTCATTCTTTTGCAAGCATACTGCTGTAAAAGAAGATGAACTGTCCAAACACATCTACGATGCCATTACTATATTTTTTTACATGAAACGATTTTTTGTCAAGTTTTTACGAAAAATTTCTCCAAAAGCAGTGTTGATACGATGCGGGTATGGAAGTTTTCATATGGCCCTATCTCAAGCATGTAAAGAACTGGGCATTCCATCTATTGAATTACAACATGGAAACATCACAAAGTATCATGTAGGGTATGTGAAAGGAAGTTCATCAGATAACAAAGATTGCATTCCGGAGTATTTGCTGACATATGGAGATATTTTTAGCGATATTATTAGAAAAGGAAATTTGTTTGAACCTGATAATGTCATTTCCATAGGATTCCCTTATATGGAGGAAGTAAAGAAATCAAACTCACCAGTAGATGAAGAAGTAAAGAATTTTGTATCAAAATTCTCCAATACTCTTCTTGTTACATCTCAATGGACTGTCGCAGATGAAATCAAAAACTTTGTAATTAGCATATCAAAGAGATTAGAAGACAAAAATCAATCTATTGGCATCATTTTCAAGCCGCATCCTCGCGATACAAACGACTATTCTGACATGAAAACGTATCAAAACATATTTCTGGCAGACAAATACGGGGACATCTATGAACTATTCCAAGTAATAGATATTCATTCAACAGTCTATTCAACCAGTGCAATAGAATCACTAGCCTTTGGCAAACCCAACATGTTTCTTGATGTTGGAATGAACATACAAGACATGTTTGAAATTGTTGATAACAAATCATCATTTCTTCTCAACTCTCCAAAACAATTTATCGAGAGATTAGAAAATATTGTTTCGCAGTATGATGCTTTATCAAAAATAGCATACAAAGCATCTGAAAAGTTTTACAAGCCAGACGCAAAGAAAAACTTTGAAAAATTTTTAAATTCCATTGATATAGGAATAGGAGACAAATCATTCTGAGGGAGAAGCATATCTATGAAAACGGTTGGATGTATAATTGCACGGACAGTATCTTCAAGATTATCTCAAAAAGTATTACGAGAAATAAACGGCAAGAAAATGATTGAATACATCATTGAAAAGATGAAGCATGCAAAAAATTTGGACGAAATATACATTTGTACGTCGGTTGATGAAAAGGATAAAATATTGTTAGATGTAGCCAAGGAAAATAATATTAAAGGATATGCAGGAAGTAAAAAATCAGTGATTGACAGAATATTGAATGTAGCAAGAATGGAGAATGCTGATAATGTAGTAAGGATTACGGGAGACAATGTCTTTACCGATGAAATTTTCTTGGAGAGAATGATCGAGGTACACGAAGATGACCCATCAGTAGAATACACTAGGACTGAATTTTTGGCACAAGGTGTAACATCGGAAGTAATTCAAGTAGATGCGTTAAAACGATGCTATGAGATGATAGATCCAAATCAAAGCGAATATTTAATGGGATTTATTTTCAATCCTGACAAATTCAATTGCAGGGTTATCATTCCAGAAGAGGAGTTGCAAGCTGAATTTTGCAACTTGTCCGTTGATACGCCTGAAGATCTTGAAAGAACGCAATTCATAGTAGATCGATTATATAGGAGTGGAAGAATTTACTATGACGATATCGTCAAATTGAACAAGGAGATTACTATTCCACATTATGAAATAGATAAAGACGAACCGATTAAGATTCCAGATGGTAAAACTATTACATATTATGACATTAGGAAAACTACTTTGCATCCAAGGATTGATAAGGCAAAAAAGATCTATTTAAAGGACGGATTTTATGAAACTCAAAGAAATCGTCAGTAAAAAAGATGAAAAAGAGTTTTATCTCTATGCAGAAACCGCCTTTATTCATGATGGCAGCAAAGAGTATTTGATCAAACTTGTTGACGAGGTGAAAAAAGCAAAATGTGATGGGATTAAATTTCAAATTCTAATAGAAAATGATAATGCCAATAATGCTAATTTGGAGAATTTTAAAGATATTTACAAGTGGATTTTTGCTCCAGATGTATGGCTGCATGTCATCAAACTTGCCAAACAGAAAAACTTGGAAGTAACTGTATTACCAATTGATATAAAAGCTGTGCAATTTTGCAAAGAACATATCCAATACGTTGATGCAATTGAGATGCACTCTGCATGTTTTAATGACTATTTTATGTTAAAGGAGTTGTCGACAATGCCCGATGTACCAATTATTTTGGGAGTCGGTGGAAGAACTTCAGATGATGTCGATTACAGCTTAGAGATGTTAAAAACGAATAAGAATCTAATATTGATGTACGGATTCCAATCATTTCCAACCAAAATTGAAGACCTTAATCTGTCAAAAATAAAGAAATATAAAGAAAAGTATGGCCTATCGGTAGGATATGCAGATCATAGCAGGTATGATGATGAATTTGGTGATACGCTAGTTGAATATGCCTATGCGATGGGTGCACGAATTTTTGAAAAACATATTACACTCGACAAGGGGAAAAAACGAGTTGATTATGAGTCTGCAGTTGGTTATAATGATATTATCAAATTGAGAGAGAACCTAAACACACTGATAACAGCACTTGGAAAAGATGACATAACTGTGTTAAACGAAGCTGAAATCAAATACAAAAATAGAGAGAAACAACTAGTATATATCAAAGACATCAAAGTGGGAGAAACAATTAACTACTATTGTCTTGGGTTTAAGGTTTCTGCCCATCCAAGTGATTTTGAGCAGAAAGATATCCAAAAAATAGTTGGTCATAAAGCTGTAAAAGATTTGAAGAAAAATGATGTAGTAAAAGTTGAAGATATAGCTTGAAACTGAATCAAAGAGTTTTTAGAGCAGTATGATGAAAACGATAATATTTCGGGTTGATGGAAAGAAAAGCCTTGGAATGGGACATATCGTTAGGTGTTTAGGATTAGCGGACGCATTAAAGAGAGATGATCCAGAGCTTGAAATACAATTTTTAACCAAATATGAAGAGGGAAAGAACGTTATCGAAGAAAATGGTTTTCAGACGATAGTGATAACAAATGATGGGATTGAAGAGATCAGGGAACTAGCTGATGAAAATGCACTTCTCATCACTGATTTCATTGATACGGATAATAAATACATATCAAAAATCAAAGAAGTGACTGGTTTAAAAGTTATTAGCATTGATAACAATACTACACTTAAGGAAATAGATAGTGAAATTCTGATTAATGCCAATGTGTTAAATGGAGGTGAAATGAAAATTATTGGTTCAACTCGTTATTTTCTTGGAATGAATTATATGATATTACGTAATGAATTTAGAGACTCTCAACACGAAAAAAGGATTTGTGACAAGGTTTCATCGATACTGGTGATGTCTGGCGGTACAGATGATGCTGGGTTAACTATCACTGCAGTCAAGGCATTGCAAAATATCCCAAATGATGTTGAAATAACGGTTATACTTGGACCAGGATTTGTGTATCATGACCAACTCAATGAAGTTTTATCTGAATCAAAGAGGAGATTCAACGTATTACAAAATCCAAAAAATTTAGTTGAAATAATGAATGAGGCAGATATGGCAGTTACGGCGGGGGGAATCGCCATGTGGGAATTTGCGACACTTGGTATCCCTTCAATCGTAGTCCCTATAGCAAAACATCAATCTGACGTAGCTAAGGTTTTTGAAAATGATGGAGCAATCATTAATATGGGATACTATCCTCCAGAATGCAAAGCAATACACAATGCAACTGTCAAGCTCATAAATGATAAAAAACGGCGGGAGCAGTTAAGCAAGAAAGGAAAACAACTCGTAGATGGAAAAGGTTTAGAGAGAGTTGTAAAACTTATAAAACAAGAGGTGTAAATGTAATGATAAAGACAAGCAAAACAGTAAAAATTGGTAAGAAAAAGTTGCATAATTTTGGAGAAACTTTTATTATCGCTGAGATCGGAGCAAATCATAATGGAAGTATTGATCTCGCTAAAAAACTTATTAAAAGTGCGAAAGAGGGAGGGGCGCACAGCGCAAAATTTCAGCTATGGTCAAAGACAAATCTCTTATCAAAACCGATGTATGAAGGTAATGCCGAATTGATAAAACAATTAGATACATGGGCTTTTGGGTATGAAGAAATGAGGGAGATGAAAAAATATTGTGATTAAAACGGCATCATGTATTCTTGTACACCTGTTACGGAAGAAAATGTAGATTTTCTTATTGATGAATTAGATGTGGAGTTTATGAAAGTTGCATCAATGGATGTGACTAACTATCCTTTCTTAAGGTACATTGCTAAGAAAGGCAAACCCATTGTTCTCTCCACTGGTGCAGCAACGTTAGGAGAAATTGATGAAGCTGTAAAAACCATTGAAAACGAGGGAAACGAGCAACTAGTATTGCTTCATTGCTCATGTCTATATCCACCAACAGATGAAGAAGTGAATCTACTTAATATTGAAACGTTGATGGACATATACGACTACCCAATTGGCTATTCGGATCACACTCTTGGAACAACTGTTACTTTGGCTGCAATAGCAAGAGGTACTTGCGCTATAGAAAAACACTTTACATTGGATAAAAAAATGGAAGGATGGGACCATAGCATATCTGCAGATGTTGACGATTTGAAAACGATTTCTTCGGCAGCAGAGCGGATTTATATGGCACTTGGAAATGCAGAACGAATAGTAGGCAAAAGAGAAATGGAAAAGCGGTTGACTTTTAGAAGAAGTGTTTTTGCGGATAAAGATATTAAGAAAGGAGAAAATATTTCAAAGGGCAGTATAGCTTTTAAGAGACCTGGAAAAGGTATAGAGCCCAAATTTATAGATAAAATTATCGGCAGTACTGCAAAGAAAGATATTAAAAAAGAAGATATGCTTGAATGGTCAGATATTGATTTAAAAGCAAAAGAAAAGTAATCATCTATTTCATTTTATAAATTATTTCCCCTTATATTTTGTTATTTTTGCCGGAACACCTACTGCGATTACATTTTTAGGGATTTCATTAACAACTACCGCGCCTGCACCTATCGTTGACCAAGCACCAATTGAGATTTGATGAATGAAAGTTGCACCAGTTCCGATATACACTCCCTTGTTAATAGTATTGTTTCCATTTATTTTGACAGCAGGCATAGCACTACAATAATCTTCAATAACTGCATCGTGTCCAATTGTGCAGTTTAGATTTATTATTACGTGATTTCCAATTTTTATATTTACTGTTAAAATTGTACCAGCACAAATAATTACCCCTTGGCCAAGTTCAATAAAATCAGACATAATTACTGAAGGATGAATTGCGTTATAGAACATTACATTCATATTTTGTAACTTCTCTACAGTCTTTTTTTTAGCCTTTGGCTCCCCTATCGCACAAACACAACCTACGTCATTGTTTTTTTTAAACCAATCTAGACCGCCAAGAACTTTATAGTTGTTGATAATTTTTCCATATAAATTTTTGTTTTCATCTATAAAACCCAATATATCCCACTCTTTTTTCTGTTTATTTTGATCCTTGAATATTTCTACGACTTCTCTACCAAATCCACCTGCCCCAACAATGACAACTTTTTTCATTTTTTCACTTCAATATAATGTTCTTAACTAGTTAATTTCGTTCTTTTTCTTATTTGAGAACCACTTTTGCAGTAATTTTAAGGTTGTTGAAGCTTCCGTAACTATTTAATTTTTTTTACTATTTTAACAATTATTAGTAATAATTATATAGGATTGTAAGATGTAAGGGGAATGACGATAGAGGATTTTCATTGAGAGAGTAATGATGCTAGGAAGAACAAAGACACCATGGGGAGCAAACATGAAATGGAAAGTGCCATTGTTTAAGTCGTACTGGGAAGAGGACGATATAGAATCTATTGCAAAAGTTATAAGAAGAGGTACCTACTGGACAGCAGGGCCTGAAATTGAACAACTCGAGACAGAAATAGCTGATTTTATTGGTATGAAATATGCAATATCATTTAATTCAGGAACTTCAGCATTGCATTCTGCTTTATTGGCTCACAATTTAATGGATGGAGAAGTTATTGTACCTTCTTTTACGTTTATTTCTACAGCCAATGCGGTTGTATTGGCTGGAGCTAAACCAATATTTGCAGAAATTGAAGAAGAATCTTTTGGACTCAATGCTGAAGATGTAAAAGAAAAAATAACAAACAAAACAAAAGCGATTATTCCAGTTCATTATGGTGGTGCTCCTTGTAAAGAGATTAGAGCTTTAAAGGAAATTGCAGATGATAAAAATTTATTATTGATTGAGGACGCTGCCGAATCACTTGGATCAAAAATTAATGATGAAATGGTTGGAACGTTTGGTCATTCTGCTATGTTTAGTTTTTGTCAAAACAAGATCGTGACATCGGGCGAAGGGGGGATAATTGTTACAGATGAAAAAGATGTTTACCAAAAACTAAAACTTATTCGCTCACATGGAAGAATAGAAAATAAAGAGGGTTATTTTTCAACAACTCAGGAAATGGACTACACCCTAGCAGGATACAACTATCGCATGTCAAGTATAACTGCAGCACTGGCTTTATCCCAATATAAAAAGATCGATAAGATAATAAAAATGAGAAGAGAAAGAGCTGGATATCTTAATGACAAATTATCTGAAATTAAACGTATAAAAATTCCAACTGAATTAGAAAATAGTTATCATGTTTATCAGATGTACACTATACAGTTAGAAAATAACGAAATAAGGGAAAAATTACAGAAAGATCTCGCAAAAGGAGGAATTATGACAAAAGTATATTTTGAACCGATTCATCTAAAAACATACTATAGGGAAAAATACAATTACGGGAAAGGAGATTTACCTTTAACAGAAGAAATTGCTAAAAAAGTTCTTACATTGCCATTGTACCCAACTTTATCTGATGGGGAAATGGATTGTATTGTTGAAAAAATAAAAATTTGTTGCAGGTGATCCCGATGGAAAAGCAATTAAAAGATGTATTTAGAAACAAAAAAATCCTTGTAACTGGAGGAACTGGATGTATTGGGAGTGAAATTGTAAGACGATTATTGCCGTATAAGCCAAACGTTGTCAGAATTTTCAGTAATGACGAGGATACTACATTTAGAATGATGAATGAATATGATGATGGTGGCAACAAACTCATGCAAGAGTTAGGTAATAAAAGATTTTTAATAGGAAACATTAGAGATAAGGAAAGATTGATGTTGGCGATGGATGGAGTGGATATTGTTTATCATGCTGCTGCTCTTAAGCACGTCCCTCTTTGTGAATACAACCCTTTTGAAGCTATAAAAACAAATGTATTAGGCACACAAAATGTCGTTGATGCTGCATTAGAGAATGGAGTGAAGAAAGTAATAAATATTAGCAGTGACAAGGCAGTTAATCCGGTCAATACAATGGGTGCAACAAAGCTTCTTGCAGAGGATCTTACAATTGATGCGAATAGGTGCAGGGGTCAGAGAGGAACAATTTTTTCTTCTGTCAGGTTTGGAAATGTTTTGTACTCCAGAGGGTCGGTCGTTCCTCTTTTTGAAGGGCAGATCAAGCAAAAAAAACTGGTCACTATCACTGATCCAGATATGACGAGATTTATGATGTCTATCTCGGACACTATCGATTTAGTTTTTAAAGCTACATTAATGGCAAAAGGAGGAGAAATTTTCATTCTAAAAATGCCCGTTGTGAAACTTGGAGATTTAGCAGATGCTGTCATAGAAAAATATGGTCAAAAATATGGTTACAATAAAAAGGATATAAAAAAGAAGTATATTGGACTGAGACCTGGTGAAAAAATGTTTGAAGAACTTATGACAGAAAAAGAAGCAGAAGTAGCATTTGAAACAGAAGATATGTTTATTATTCCTCCACAAGTTGCATTACCAGGTGTTAAATTCAAAGTATCAGATTACCCAAACACAAAACGTAGTAAATTTAATAGATATATATCAAAAGATATTAAGCCTCTCTCAAAAAAGGAAATTAAAAAACTATTATCTAAATGAGGTGTTTAGTTTTAATAGAGTGTGAACAATGACTGTAAAAGCCATATTTTGTGAATGTTCCAGCCCTTTTTGGATTGATGTAGCAGAACGTTTGACCAAGGAGCACAACTGGAAAATATGTTATTGGACTGCCAAG
>CAZYFW010000009.1:0-19689 GCA_964646685.1 uncultured Thermoplasmatales archaeon | reverse complement strand
TTTTCAAAAACTTCTGGGTTTACACAATTAAGTGGAACTTCTCCATTTAAGCCCTCTATCATATTCTCCGCAACCATAATAGCCATCTTAGTTCTAGATTCAAATGTTGCAGAAGCAGAATGAGGTTGAAGAACTACATTATCAAGCGTTTTTAATTCTTTAGTTATCTCTGGTTCATGTTCATATACATCAAGTCCAGCTCCAAAGATCCATTTTTCTTTTAATGCTTTAGCAAGTGCTTTCTCATTAATAATTGGCCCTCTAGATGTATTGATTAGAATAGCAGTTTTCTTCATCATTTTTAATTCTTTTTCACCAACAACGTGATGTGTTTCTTCTGTCAAAGGTACATGTAGAGAAACGAAATCAGATTCTTTGAGAAGTTCGTGCAAACCGACTTTTTTAGCATTTAGTTCTTGGTCTAACGTCTTGTTTGGATGACTAGATGCATATAGAACTTTCATGTTGAATCCTTTACTTTTCAAAGCAAAAGCAGTTCCAATTCTACCGGCCCCTATTATTCCTAATGTTTTATTCGCAACATCTTGCCCAAGCATAAGAATTGGCCCCCATCCTATGAATTTACCAGCTCTTGTAAATTTATCTGCTTCAACAATTCTTCTAGCAACTGAAAAGAGAAGAGCCCAAGCCATCTCAGAAGTAGCCTCTGTTAAAACGCCAGGAGTATTACTAACTGGAATTTTTCTCTTTGTTGCAGCTTTGACATCAATATTATTGTAACCAACAGCATAGCTTGCAATCATTTTCAAGTTTGGTTGAGAAGAAATTACATCTTCATCAATTGGATCGGATAGTAAACACAAAAGTCCGTCTTTTCCCTTCAATCCTTTTATTATCTCCTGTTTCATAGGAATTCTATCATATGGAAAAATCTCAATTTCGTGTTCTTTTTTAAGAAGTTCAAGTCCCGGTTCTGGTATTCTTCTTGTCACAAATACTTTCATATAAATCTTTCCCACGATAAATTGAAAAATGAAGAGATTTGTAATTATAAAGTTGTTTCGCGACTTTATTGGCTTTTTTGCCAATTTTTAATCGAATATTTCGATAGGTTTATATAGCTCTAATGACAAAGGTTAACATGACAGACAGAATCTGTCACAGAAGAGGTGAAAGTATGTTGGTGTACGAGCAGCAAAAAAGAAGTATGATGGGGGGTGAACGAAGGCGAATATTTAGATCTTAAAACAAGGGGAGAGATCTATAACTTTATTACACAGCAACCAGGTTTGCACCTTGACGAACTTTCCAAAAAAATGAATATCCCGCAGGACAGCATAAATTATCATCTCGGCTACCTAAAAAAGCTAGGTGTTTTAATAGAGATAACCGATGATGAGTATGTCCGCTATTATGTCGCAAAAAAAATAAGCGAAAGAGAAAGAGAGATGCTCCATCTTCTTAGACAGGACGTTCCTCTTAAAATCATTATGTTTTTATTAATGAATCCAGAGGCTTCTTGGATTGATATTAGCAGACATCTAAAAAGACATCCAAAAACAATATCTTTCCATCTAAAAAAATTAATGGCAGCAGACGCCATAGAAACGATTCCAAATGGTCGTGAAATACGATACGCAGTGAAAAATGAAGAAGATATATTTTATCTATTAAACGAATATGGAGAAGGATTCTCTGACGATAAAGGGAACTATCTAGAAATTTTATAGTTTGATCAATACTTAATTCCTTTTTTCTTTTTCACTAATCGATTTTATAGAATAAACCATCATTTCATTCATTAAAGGTTCCATGCCCTGTTTTCTTCCTATTTCAGCTATTTTACCATTTATTGAATCGATTTCTGTTTTCTTCTCTTTTCGAAAACTCTGAAACATGGAAGAATAGTTTTCAGCAGTGCCCAGAATTACCTGTCTTGTTTTATTATACATCTTCTCAGTAGATAGTTGCATTTCTTCTTTATTTGCAGCCAATGTAGATTCTTCGCATATTTTTCCCACAATATTTTCCAGTATAGGATTTTCTAACAAGTATCCATTTTTACATTGGAAAAGGGCAGTTAGAGGGTTTATGCTGGAATTTATAATTGCTTTAGTCCAAAGTTCTTTTACAATGTTGTCGCTAATTGTAGTTTCAATATCTGCTTCGTTAAATACATCGGATATATACTCTATTCGTTCTGACTGTTTTCCATTTAATTCCCCTAAAATAGTAGATCCTTTGCCTGTGTGTTTTATAATGCCTGGTTCGTAGAACAAAGCACCGTTAGTGGTAACGCCTGCGATTATATTCTTATTATCTACGGTTTCTTGAATTTTATCAATATTATCCAATCCGTTTTGAAGAGATAAAACAATTGTATCTTTGCCGATTATCTGTTTCGCCTGGTTAATTGCATCTTTAGTGTCATATGATTTGACTGTTAAAATTAAAAGATCCGGGATGAACGGAACTTTACCAACTGCTTCCTCTGTAGATATTTCAACATTTAACTGTGTTTTACCTTCAATAGTTAAGCCATTTTTTCTTATAGCATTTACATGAAACGTTCTTCCCACCAATACAACATTATTTTTTTTGGAAAGTAATGCACCGAATAACGAACCTATTGACCCAGCACCCATAATGACTATATCCATGTTGGGATTCCTATCTCCTTACGTTTTTTGTTTATTTCGCCTTCATTCATAGCAATTAATGGGTGCAACACAGGAAACATGGCATGTTTTTTAAATGTTGTAATGTCAATGATGTCGTTTTTATTGATGATGCTGTGACCTGTTACAATAGCATCGCATCCATTTTCAGATGCTATGTTGTTTGCTGTTTCGTAGAACTTTTCTTTTTGATCAATTGTAATGATATCTGATTTAACATACCACTTATCCATAAACGTGTTTAGCATTTCAACATTGGATGAATCAGTATTTAAAAAAATAGCTTTGCAGCCTCTACGCATGAGATACCAAACTGCTAACAAGGAAGAAGGTTTATCGATTATGGCCAAGATTTTTCCCTGCGTACCTAACGGCAAACCGCCGACTCCCCGTATTTTTTCTGTAAATAAATATGCATTTTTGTTTCTAACTTCGATAAAAAGTTCGAAATCTGGTTTTGTTAAATTAACTGCAGCTTTTGTTTCTTTGACAATGTCACTACCAATTTTTACTGCGACATCTTGACTTGTAAACTCATGATCCCCGGTTCTTGTAACTCGAAGAGCGAAGCTTTTTTCTTTGGTTAACACGCCTTTGGAAAAAGTTACAGCGAGTTTTGACACGAAATCCATATCACTTTGAGTCTGCACTGCTGGACTTATAGAAGTTATTCCAAAAATCTTCTGTAGAATTGTTAAATTTTCGTTGATTTGATTTGTATAAACGTAGATTCTGCCCCATTCCCTTTCTATTCTACTGGAAATGTGTTCCTTGTTTAACGCGGTTTTTATATTGTTTACTAGAGAATGCTCAAAACGTTTACGTGTTTCTTTGGCTTTTAAACCTATTTCACCGTATCTAACAAGTATAAGTTCGTATTTCACAATCAGCTAACTTCCTATTATTACATTAATATTTCCAGTGAAAAACATGACTCACAAAAAATTTATAGCTGAAGTGTCGGAATCCACTCAGCGAACCCTGTAAGTGCAAATTGAACAGCAATTGAAACTGTCAGAAGTCCCATGATTCTTGTGAATGCATCCATGCCTTTTTTTCCAAGTATTCTAATTACAACGACAGATCCCATAAAGAGTACAAAAGTAATAACCATAGTTAGAAGAATTGCAAGTATCACCACCCACCACGGAATTTGAGGGTTTTGTATACTGACAATAGTAACTGTTATTGCACCAGGTCCTGAAAGAGAGGGTAATGCAAGTGGAACTAGTGCCATATCGGATGGTGATTTTTGTTTTTTATCTGGAGGGGTTTCTCCAAATTGCTCGCCTCTCCTAAGCATATCAAGTCCGACAAATCCTAGAAGAACTCCACCGGCAATTCTAAGTGCATAAATCTCAATTCCTAGATAACCAAGAATACTTGAACCAGCAACAGCAAAAATAATCAAAAGAATTGAGGCGTAAATTGCAGCATCACGGGCGGTTTTTATTCGTTCCTTTTTTGATGATTTGGATGTAACAACCGAAAAAAGTGCAAGTGTTGATGAGGGATTCACTATGATAAACAGTGGAATGAACACCAGCAGGAACGTTTGGATCATATCGGAGTCATTCAAATTGTATTTTATTAACCTTTTGTGAAAAAGTGCAGGGGAGGAGATTCGAACTCCCGAACCTCTACAGGAATAGATCTTGAGTCTATCGCCGTTGACCAGGCTTGGCTACCCCTGCATAAGAAAAACGAAAACAGTTTGATAATAATAAAAGTTTATGCACCTGATGTTCCAGAAGGACATCTAACTTTTGTGATTACCTTCTTGAGGTTTTACCAATCTCTCCAACGTGTTATAGCATTTCATTGCATCGGTTCTTGGAATAACAAGACTTAGCTCCTGCGGTGTAAGAATTATGCTTAATATGTTTATGTTTTCCCAGGACACAAATCTCAAAACATTATACATAACCCCTGGTGTAAATAAGAAATCTTGTGTATGGGTAAGCGAGATAACAGCAAGATCTTCTACAACGTGCGACACCTTTTCATCGTGTAATAGTTCCAGTAGCGTATCCTTATATCTCTGATTGGTAATTATTCCTATCTCATAGTTTCCATGAACAATATTATAAATACCGCCTTGTTTGAATTCTATCTCATTGTATAAATTTTGAACCTTGCCTAGTGAAGTTGCCGATTCGGCAACAATAATATAGCAAATATCAGTTTTTAAAATGGTCTCTCTAAAATAATTAAATTTTATGTGATCTCTTTTCGGTTCTACTTTTTCTGCATACCTTCGTAATGCCATGACAACAGCGGAATGCTTTACATGCTTACCTAGCTCTGTTTCAATATCTGGTTTCAACTGTTTTGCTAATGCGTTATACGAGGCGATGTTTCTATTAATTGCTTCCTGAAGAAAAACTTGCTTATTAAGCAAATCTTTAACAACATAACTGACTGTTACCATAATAACACCTTGGTCAAATTTTTTGCTGCCATAACAATATAAGCTATGTACGAACCAGTAAATATATTTTTTGTTATTATTGTTACAAAACATTAATATAAAAGGTTCAATACAAATTATATTGAGGAAATTAATGATGTGGCGGCGGTATCAAACATGCCATCATCACAATTAAAAATATTTCCACAGCTTCCGCCAAATCGTTCATCTCCTTAATCAAATGGGGGATCTAGTCTGAGTGAGAATAGTCTTTTTAAAAAAATCGCTTCGTGTTTTCACCTCTTCTCCTCTCCTTAGATCCCCCAATTTCCCATCTTGTGGAAATGCCCTATATGATACCCAGCAGCAGTTGTTTTTCCCTTGTCAACCCACTTCGCTGGGGAAGAAAAGTATTTATATTGATGTGTGTATACGCGTATCATGCTAACACTATACATAATAATATGTTGCTGGGAGATATGATTGGTGGAAGAAGATAAGGAGAACTATAACATAGGTTGCAAAAAATGGCAAATATCATTACTACTTGCCACATATTATAATAATCTTTTTATATTAAAAAGTTAACATATATTGTATGGGTAGTTGCATGAAGCGGACGGCATCGTTCATAATAGTATTGGTGTTAATTGCAATATTAATAATTCCTAACGATTTAGCGGCGGGAGGAGAAGATGAATTAGAAATTATCAGCTCGGGAACGTATGGAAAAGGCCAGAGGTACAATATCCAAGGATGGGTCTATGTCCATATTGAGGGGGAACCATACGAAAGAGGCTACCAATATGGCTACCTAACTGCTGCAGAAATCGTAGACATGATAAAACGCTGGAGTAACTGGGGACATAGAGAAGATTTTATGAAAATATTTGTTCTAAAAAATCTCCCCGGGAAATATGATGAATTATCTAAGACCTATTGGAATCTATGTAAAAATAGAGCCATGAGGTTTTTTTGGGATCAATACCCTGAAGAATATCAACAAGAGATAAAAGGTATTGCTGATGGTGTGAGGGCCAGAGGCGGAACTGCTCATGGTCAATTAGTAGATTATAAAGATATCTTCACGTTGAATGAGATAGAGGAAACTCGTGAGACTTTCAATAATCCTGGTGGAAGAGGGCAACCTCTTAGAACATTATTTAATAAGTTAAAAGGCGCGGTAAAGAGTTTGTTAAAAGGCACAGGTTTTGAAGAAATTGGACGAGAAAATTATGAGACTGGTAATTGTATGGCTTTTTTAGCTACGGGTGATGCAACAAGTGATGGGGGTATTGTTTTTTCACATTCGACGATATTTCCTCCGAATTATATCCCTCAGCGAGCTAATATTATATTGGATGTACAACCATCGAAGGGACATAGGTTTATAATTACGGTTTTTCCTGGTTATATATGGAGTAGTGAGGATTATTATCAAAATGATTGCGGAATCTTGTTGGCTGAGACTTCTATTTGGCCACCTGTAGGACCTTGGAAAGTAAGAGGCACTACATCTGTTGGGGTTAGAGCTAGAAGAGCTATTCAGTATTCTGAAAGTATAGATGATGTAATTGATAGTATGTTGGATGGAAACAATGGTCTTTATCCAGCTGACTGGGTTATGGGGGATACAAAAACGGGTGAGATTGCATCATTGGAATTAGGGTTATATAGCCATGCGATTACTAGAAAAAAGGATGGCTTTCTGTGGTCATGTTGTAACGCAAAAGATGCAAAAGTCAGATGGGATCTTTGGAGTGTATATGGTTTTGGAATCCCAGGAAGAATATTAAGAGTTTTACCGCCTTTTAAATATACGCCGTCGCCAGATGATAAAAAATTCGAGGAACTTGGAAATAAGTATTATGGAGCGATCGATGTTGAAGTTGTTAAAGAAATCATGGCTGCATCTCCGATTTCTAATCTCCCTATTGATTGTAAAATCACAGATTCTAAGCTAGTCGAAGATCTGAGTTTATGGGCTTTTATGGGTAAACCCGATGGTGATCATTTTAAACCTAAACCAGAGGACCAAGAAGAATTAAAAGGTCTCACAGAGGTTCCTGGGGCGGGATGGGTAAGACTCTACGGCGGGCAATCCAAATCAAGCAGCATAGAGTCAAAAAACGGTGTCATAGATACAAAGAATAATGAAGCTGTTTTATGGACGTTTGAGACAGAAGATACAAGAAACATTGATTATGCTTCTTGTATTGTTTCTGATGGAGTTCTTAATGTTGCAACGTCAACCGGTAAAATCTATGCTTTGGATTCAACTAGTGGTAGATTACGATGGGATGATAATATCAGCGATAGACCTGTTATGTCTGCTGCATCAGATGATATGTTATTTATCGGGTCGTCTGAAGGATTATATGCTTTTGATAAAAAATCAGGGAGTATACAATGGGAGCAGTTGATAGATGGTGTAACTTCTAAACCGGTTGTCTCTGATGATATGGTGATTGCTAGTTTTTCAAATGGTGAGGTATACCTATTCGATAAAGACTCTGGAGAAACTGTTTGGAGTGATAGACTTCCTGGTAATGCAGTTGTTTCTGAAGTTGATGATGAGGCGGTCTATATTGGTTCAGGAGATAGCTGTTATGCTTTTGATATTAATGATAAAAAAATAGTATGGGAATATGAAACAGATGGGGCAATTACTACATCTCCAAAAATAAGTGGCAATACCGTATATTTTGGGTCCTGGGATGGAAACCTCTATGCTATTGATACTGCTAGTGGTGAGGAAAAATGGATATATGAAACAGGTTGGGGGATAGATACAACTCCTGCTATTGAAGAGGACATGGTTTTCTTTGGATCAACTGACAATAATTTCTATGCCTTGGATGAAAATACTGGAGAATTAAAATGGCATTTCACTTGTAAGGCAGCAATACATTCTTCGCCTGCAGTATATGGAGAATACGTATTTTTTGGATCTGATGATGGTAGATTTTATGCTTTAAACAAAGAAGATGGAGATTTAGAATGGAGTTTTACACCAGGATATTCCATTAAAGATGATGATGTAAATAATTACATTACCACGCCTATACTCTCAGATCCTGTTGTAGAAGATGGGGTTGTGTATTTTGGGGCAAAAGGAACTGTTTATGCATTAGATGCACAAACAGTGGAAACTACTCAGGAAACGTTAGAAGAAGAACCATTGATTCCATATGATATTATATTTATTGCAATGATGTTTCTTGGAACTGCTCTTATTTTGATGTCATTATTCATTCATTTTCATAACAAGGGAAAATGTAGATAAATATCATAATCTTCAGACACAATATATTTATAATCAAAATATGGAAATCCCTCTTACGCCTTTTACTTCCTTAATTTTTACCAATAGTCTTGTAGGTACTGGTTCTTCTGTAATTATATAGAGTCTTGGCTCCTTCGAAAGCTCATAGTCGTTCCCGATTGCTTGTCTTATACTTATTTTTTCTTTAGCTAAAAGTGTTGAAACCCCTGCTATAATGCCAGAATTACTGGGATCGTTCGGTATGACTTCCAAAACCCCCCAACCCAATATGGGGGCTGCTTCTTTTAGATCGCATGTGGGTGAGAGATGAGAAAATAAGCCATTTAGCGTTGAATCTTTTTTTATTGCATTTATTGTGCTTATTACAACCTTCCTATCTATATCTATCGCACGTGCAAACTTAGAATCAGATATTTCTATGGGGCCGCAGTATATCTTATTGCCCTTTATTTTTAGGCCGTAAGACAGCATACTATAGACAACTTTTCTTTGGGTAGGGTAGTTTTCAAAATATTCGTCGATTTTTTTCCGCAGCAGCATGCTTCCAAAAACATGGATCAGTTATAAATAATTTGTTTTATGCTATATTATTGAGTCTTAGACCATAAAAATGTACTTCAATGGATATTTTTAGAAAAATATATATACTTAATTGATTATATCAACATATATGAATAAAAATTTAATAATTCTCGTAAGCATTCTCTTGGTGACAACTCCAGTTACATTATCTTTTAGAACAGAAAATGCAAAGAGTTCACAAAACTCTCCAATCATTACAGATGGATTTGATACAGGACATGATAGGGATCGCTTAAAATCACCAATTGAAGAATTACCAATAGACATAAACTTTATCTCTAGCATAATACAAGAATTATCTAATGTAACATTCGAAAATAAGAGCTGGCTTGGTAGAGAATATGGAACCCCCGGAAATCAGTATGCAGCAAAAATGTTAGGAGAGATTTGGAATGAAACTATCTCTAATGAGTATATAGATAACGCATCTTTAGATTTAATTGATAAAAAGCGCCCCTTTGATGGTATCGATGATACATATGGAGTACGCAGCAGAGATGATTATAAACTGGTAATAAACGGCGAAGAGATACCTGATACCGAGTGTTATCCTATTCCACCTATGCCACTCGGAATTCCTATTTTTGATAAACACTTTGATTTTAATGATGCCGAATTACATATTGTTCCTGATGAAGCATACAAACTCGCTAGCATTAATATACAACAATGTGCCAATGATCTAATTGAAAATGAGTATCTTTTAAGCGTTAACGAAGAAATAGAAAATATACAAATACAAGGCAAATCGAGTAGCATCTTTGGAGGAGAATCCTCAATAGGAGTTAATAAACATATTTATTTAATCGAAGCTAAAAAATTCGAAAAATATAACATTACATTAAGTGTACCTAGTATTAGAGTAGTTGCCGAGGAATTGTATTATTTTACAAAATCTAATCCAGGATATCCTGCTGCTAATGCTTTTTTATGCGCAGATTACAGAGAAGACGTCCATATAGAAGGACCAAGTGTTGTAGTATTAGAAAATGAGATTCTTGGTGGCATCCCATTGCATATTCCTGGTTTACTCATTAATGGTTCACTTGGTAATAAGTTAAATCAAAGTATGGCTGAGGGGAAGGTCGTAACAGTTGACCTCGCGCTTCATGCATATGTCGATCGTAATGCTAAAAGCTATAATGTCGTTGGAACAATACCTGGAAAAGTTGCTGATAAAACTGTTGTTATTGGTGCCCACTATGACAGTGGATGGAATCAGTGTACAATAGATAACGCAGTTGGCGTTGGAGTTATGTTCGGTATCGCTAAGTACTTCTCAGACAACTATGACAATAATAATAGATCTAATTATACGATGAAATTTGTGGCTTTTAGTGGAGAAGAATCCGTTTGTCGCGGATCCAAATTCTACGTATGGAAGAACTATTTTAATGGTAAAGAAAAAATACAGTGTTATATAAATCTAGATGCTCTTGGATACATAAATCGCAGCGATTATCCTAAAGAAAACCTCAGTCTAAATTTTTGGTTTTATCCTCGTTACGACGAACTTAAAGATCTTTTACAAGAGATAGCAGATAATTCAAATTATCAAAGTCGGAGCGGTGGTTATAATATCACAGTGCAAACTAAAGATGATTCTGGAATAAACCTTTGTGATGGATATTCCTTTAAAGATGTTGTTAAAAAAGCAGTAATCTGTTTTGATAAGGGCAATCCGAAATTAGCGACACACTGGTACACTCTTGACGGCGAGAATCATACGAAGGGAGATACTATAGACATGGTTGATTGGGCTGATGTATATGTAACTGCTGAAGTTATACTCAATACAACAAGACTTTTCGCCCTGAGTGAATACAGTGGCTCTAATGATGCAAGTGAAACATTTATTCCTTTAGTATCTGAATGCATTGTAAACAAGAATATAGAAACCATCGAGTCAAGAGTAGAAGAGTTCTCTTATGATGTCAACTCGAATGGTGAAGACTACGTCGGTACTTAACTAGTTGACATGAAAAAAAAACTCTTAGCCCTAACGTTTTTCTTCCTGCTTTTATCCCCTGTTTTATTATCTTTTACAGCGGAAAACGTGAAGGGTACACAACCCCTTCAAAATAACATCAATTACTATAAAGGAGGATTTAGGTACAATATCCAAGGATGGGTCTACGTCCATATAGAGGGAGAACCTTATGAGCGAGGATATCAATATGGATATCTTGCCTCTGCTGAAATCGTGGATGCCCTTTATAGATGGAGCGGTTATAGACTCGGTACAAAACATCTAAAACTATTCACAATAAAAACTCCTGAGCAATGGTGGAATATCTGTAGAACAAAAGCCATGAATACATTTTTAAAACAACTACCTGACGAATACAAACAAGAATTGGAAGGAATGACTGACGGAATACTAGCACGAGGCGGAATGATTTTTGGTCGGAATATCCAATTTGACGATATCGTGGCGTTGCAATTTGTGCAGGATATCGATTATATTTATGGTAATTTCAAAAAGGGATTTCATCCGGTGCGTGATTTAGTCTATGGGTTAAAGGAGATCTTTTCTGGAGGTATAGTGAATCATGAAAACAGCCATTGTAATGCCTTTATAGCTACGGGCGATGCAACAAGCGATGGAGGAATCGTTGTTGCACATGCATCAATATTCCCTGTATATGTAGCGGAACGTTGTAATATCATACTAGATGTACAGCCATCGGAAGGATACAGATTCATGATGACTAGCCCACCGGGCTCTCTATGGAGTCAGGAGGATTATTATCAAAATGAAAAAGGAATAATACTTACGGAAACAGAACTGGCTCCTCAGGGCCCTTGGAAAACCAGAGGAACATCTCCAAAGGGGGTTCGATCAAGAAACGCCATTCAATATTCGGATAGTATTGATGAGGTTATTGAAAATCTAAAAAAGGGAAATAACGGCCTCATACCAAATGAATGGCTAATTGGCGATACAAAAACTGGGGAGATAGCTTCATACATGCAGGCTCTTTATAATACACCTATAAAAAGAACAGTTAACGGATATTATTGGTCCTGCAACCTACCGACTAACGTTAAAGTACTATCAGAGCTTAATGGGATTCCACAAATTCTGTTGAGAGCTTATGGTAAGATTTTCTCTAAAAGCGGTTATTTCACTATTGATGGTCAAACAGTAATTTGGAACAATGAAAGACCTGAAACATTAATAGAATTGGGAAATCAATATTACGGAAAAATTGACACCGAAATTGCTAAAAAAATTATGTCTACATCACCACTGCCTAAAGCTACAACTGATTGTAAAATAACTAGCTCGAATTTAATGGAAAACATAGGGTTATTCGCGCATATGGGTAAATCAGATGGTGTTACATATATTCCATCTGAAAAAGACAAAGATAGATTTTCTGGAGTAACTGAATTGCCCCCTAACGGATGGTTAGAATTATATCCTCTTAAAGGCGAATCACCAGTTTTACAATCGAATGACATATCTGATTTTAAAGAAAAGAACAACAGAGTTCTCTGGCAATATGAAACAGATGACACACGAAATATTGCATATTCTTCAAGTTCAGTCGATAAAGATATTTATTATACAGTAACATCTTCCGGCACAACCTATGCCCTAGATTCAGAGGTTGGACGGCAGATATGGAATAATAAAATAGGCGAGAACTCTGTCGGTCTAGCAATATCAGATGATTTAGTATTTATCGGCTCTGATAAAGGAGTATCTGCTGTTTTTAGAGAGTCAGGTAAAATAAAATGGGAAAAATCGATTGGAAAAATAGTTTCTAAACCCATTGTTACTGAAAAGTTGGTAATAGTCAGCAATCTAGATGGTGAAATATTAACATTTGATTTTGATGGCAATAGACGGTGGACTTATGCTTTCGATGATTTAGCATATATTTCTTGTGCGCAAAACAATAAAATTTTCATCGGTTCTGGAGATTCTTGCTATGCTTTTGATATTATAGATAAAGAAATAACGTGGGAATATCAAACAAAAGGCTTAATAACTGCTACTCCAAAAATTAGTGGCAACACTGTTTATGTAGGTTCTTGGGATGGAAATATTTATGCTTTGGATGCTTCAACAGGGAATTTAAAGTGGAAATATCAAACAGGTTGGGGGATAGATTCAACACCCGATGTATCTGATGGGACCGTGTTTGTAGGAGCTCTTGATAATAACTTCTACGCGCTTGATGAAGATGATGGGGAATTAAAGTGGTTTTTCACCTGTAAATCTGCGATACATTCAAACCCTGTTGCCTACGGAGAATATGTATTCTTTGGATGCGATGACGGCAGATTCTACGCTTTAAACAAAAAAGATGGAAAGCTAGAATGGAGCTACACACCGGGATATTTCATAAAGGATAATGATGTGAATAACTACATCACAACACCTATACTTTCGAATCCTGTTGTCGAAGACGGTGTAGTCTATTTTGGAGCGAAAGGAAATGTTTATGCGTTAGATGCGCAAACAGTAGACACTGCTCAGGAAACGATAGAAGAACTATTGATTCCATATGGTGCTATATTTGTCTTATTCGTGTCTCTGGTGGTTATTGCTCTAGTGATTGTATTACTCATTCGATTATATAATAAAAAGAAAAGGAGCATATAAAAACGAAAGATTTATATTATCCCCTTTTAATAATATAATAGGATATATTTATAAACTTTGAAGATAATTAATAGTTGTTAGAGGCAGATACTGTGGCTAAACGAGAACACTGGAACTCCCGATTTGTTTTCATCATGGCGGCCGTTGGTTCAGCTGTGGGATTAGGAAACGTATGGAGATTTCCCTATGTTTGTTATGACAACGGCGGAGGGGCATTTCTAATACCTTTTTTTGTTGCAATTTTTACCGCGGGAATTCCTCTCTTAATTCTCGAATTCTCTGTCGGACATTGGGCGAGAGAGGCTCCGCCAAAAGCCTTTGCAAAAATTGGTAAAAAATGGGAGTGGGCTGGATGGTTAACAGTTCTTATACCGTTTATTGTAGCCACTTATTATGTTGTGGTAATGGCATGGTGTTTTTCATACATGGTTTATTCTATTGATTTGAGATGGGGGAGCCAAGCTGGGAGTTTCTTTGCAAATTTTCTTGGAGACACCGGAAGCCCGCTTATCATAGGAGGTATTAGTTTACCAGCGTTACTTGGCCTTATTGTAATATGGTTTTTCATATTTTTCATTCTTTACAAAGGCGTTAAACGTATAGGGCAAGTAGTTATTTTAATGGTTCCAATATCTACAATTTTATTGATAATTTTAACGATTAGGGGTTTGACCCTTCCGGGTGCCATAGAAGGAATAAGTTACTATCTTACACCTGATTTTTCAAGACTAGGTGATGTAAATGTCTGGCTTGCGGCCTATGCTCAAATATTCTTTTCTTTTAGTCTTGCTCAGGGAATTATGATTACTTATGCAAGTTATCTAAAGAAAAAATCTGATCTTACAAACAATGCATTTATCATCGCATTTGCTGATGCGGGGACATCATTTCTTGCAGGATTTGCTGTGTTTAGCGTAGTTGGCTATCTTGCAGTGTCACAGGGAATTGGCATAGACGCTCTTGGCTCACAGATTGCCGGTCCAAATCTTATTTTTATAACATATCCGACGGCCATATCGCTACTACCATTTGCTGCAGCGTTTTTTGGAATGATTTTCTTTATAGCATTACTGATGGTCGGAGTTGACTCGGCATTTTCAATGATTGAACCAATTTCTATAAGTGTCAATAGAAAATGGGGTTTTTCAAAAGTAAAAGCAACAGCAATAATGTGTACACTAGGATTTTTTATAAGTCTAATTTTTGTAACAGGTGGAGGACTATATCTTCTTGAGATAATTGATCATTTTATTGCAAACTTTGGACTCGTAACAATTGGTTTATTAGAATGTTTAATTTTTGGTTGGATGCTCAAAATTTACCGTTTAAGGGAGCATGCAAATGAGACTTCAGACATATTACTCGGCAGATGGTGGGATTTTTTAATAAAATTCATCATTCCAGGAATATTGGTCATGTTATTAGCAGTCAGCATAGTGAATAATGTTATAAACAACCCCTACCCCAGTTACCCGGGATGGTTGATAGTGTTAATGGGCATAGCACCGCTTCTAATCATAACTATACTATCCTTTGTATTGATGAAAATCAAAGGGACAAAGGAGGATGAAGAAGAATGAGCCTGCCTCCGTCTGCAATAGTTATGCTAATCTTTGGATCTGTTGTGCTATACGGTGGATTAGCATACTTTTTATATAGAGCATTGAAAAGTATGAAAAAATAGTTCGAAGGTGTCTGGCTACTATTTGTCTTTTCTCATATGGATGATATGATCTTTTGTTCTAACTCTTGAATATCACCCACTGCTTTGTTATCAAAATCAAATGGAAAATCATAAACAATATTTTTTAAAAATAGAGGTTCAGCAGGTGCTAAACCAAAATCAACTTTTTTAGTTGGATTATGAAGTGCTTCGATAATCTGTTCTTTTTTAATTTTTCCAATTCCACTTTTCTGAATGGCAGAAACAATCCTTCTAATTTGATGCCAAAGAAAGGTTTGCGCATAAAAATCAATAATTAAAAAACAACCCTCCTCCGTTACAACTATATTATCAATAGTCCGAACGAGTTCTTTGTGCTCTTCAACTCTTGCAAAATTAGTAAAATTATGTGTACCTGTAAATGACGATATTGTTGAAAGTATTTTATCTACTTCAAAACTGGTGTTTTTAAGATAATATCTATAAGATCTGAGTTTTGCATAACGTGGATAAAAATTTTCTTCAACATTTTTGATACCGTATACAACAATATCTGTTAAGCCAGCCTGAATCTTTTGAAGAATGTATTTTTTGGATGAATTGGTGTTAAAAGCAATAACATTACACATAGCAGATACACCTTTATCTGTTCGACTTGCTGAACGAAAACGTGATTCTTTTGTACCTTCTATAATGCCATATTTTACTAGAGATTTTATTATTTCTCCTTCAATTGTTTTTAGCTTTGGCTGTCGAGCATATCCGTAAAACGCCCTTCCATCATATGCAAACTTTAGTGCAATACGCATCTTTCTTAGATATTAACAACAATAATAAAAAACTAATTAAAATTTAAGAAATGACATAACAAATGGTATGTCATTTTCATCTATTACAACAATTGTATCTGTCCAACAACTAATCTGCTCAATAATATTTATTCCATTTTCACGGAATTTAGAATAAACAAAAGCATTTACTCCTGGCGTACTTTCTAGTTCTTTTGGACTTTTGATCATTATCATCGCTAGATTTTCTGATGTTTTGATAACCGCATTTCCTAAAAGAATTTTCAAATCTTGAAGATGTTTTTCTGATGTAATTATTGTAAACACCTTTGATCCTTCGATGGCATAAAATGTGTCAGCTGTTTTCTGAATTTTCTTTCCCGCATCTAAAATATTTCCAAGATATTTCCTTTTATCTACTATAGTAACAGCTATTTTGTTTTTTATTTCTAGTTCACTTTCTTTTAGTATTTTTAGGATTTTGTCTTCTAGAATATTCTTATCTTTTATCTTTGCTTCATATCTGCGACATGCAATAAGAATTGCTTCAATACTTGTTTTTTTTCCAATAGAAAGTTCACTTGATATTTTTCTTGATAATTTAGAATAATTGATGATTCCATGTTTTAAACAATCGTTGATACTTGGATGTTCTGCAAGATATTTTTCTGTAAGTTCAGTTGTTGTAGGCATAATAATATCTATTCACTTACTACATTTTAAATGTTTCTTTTTAAACATATCAGTTTTATTTCATACATTTGTTCTAAATAGAACAAAATTTGTTTTATCTGTTTTACACCAGTCATTGCTAATAAAAATCTGATAAAATATTTACAAACTAATAACATGACAACAAAAATTATACTAGCATACAGTGGTGGCCTTGACACATCTGTAATGCTCAAATGGCTCGTAAACAAAGGATATGACGTAATAGTATACGTTGCAGATGTAGGACAAAAAGAAAATTTCACTAAAATAAAAGAAAAAGCTCTAAAAACAGGCGCCTCGAAAGTATATGTTGAAGATCTAAAAAAAGAACTCGTTGAAAACTACATTTTTGAGATGTTAAAAGCAAATGCAATCTATGAAGGACGATATCTTTTAGGTACTGCTATTGCAAGGCCAATAATTGCAAAAAAACATGTTGAAATAGCAAAAAAAGAAGGAACAAACATTCTTGCACATGGATGTACTGGGAAGGGAAACGATCAGGTTAGATTTGAGTTTACATGGATGAAATTCATGCCAGATGTAGAAATAATAAGTCCATGGAAACAAGATGACTGGCTTTTGGAATTCAAAGGAAGAAAAGATATGATAGCATATGCTAAAAAAGAGAACATTCAAGTTGATGTAACTATGAAAAAACCATATAGCACAGATGAAAACCTGATGCATATAAGCTATGAATCTGGAATATTGGAAGATACTAGTTGTAAACCAAAAGAAGACATGTTTAAACTGACAAAGTCACCAAAAAAAGCACCAGATAAAGAAACAGAAATCGTCATCGAATTCAAAAAAGGCATTCCTGTAAAAGTCATCAATACAACTGAAAATAAAAAAGTTGAAGGATCTATCGAGTTGTTTACGTATCTAAATAAAATCGCAGGAGAGAATGGAATTGGAAGAATAGACATTGTAGAAGATCGTTTTGTTGGGATAAAATCCCGTGGAGTATACGAGACACCTGCAGGAACAATACTATTCAAAGCACATCAAGACCTGGAAGGCATCACATTAGACAGAGAAGTCATACACTTACAAGAACTAATATCGCCAATAATTGCTAAACTAATATACAATGGTTTTTGGTATTCGCCGGAAATGGAATTCCTGATGGCCGCTATAAACAAAAGCCAAGAAAACGTAACTGGAAAAGTCCACCTAAGCCTATACAAAGGAAATGTAATAGTCACCGGTCGTGAATCAAAATACTCACTCTACAACGAAGCATTGTCAAGCATGGAAGAAGAGGGAGGTTATAATCAGAAAGATGCAGCTGGATTCATAAAAATAACAGGGCTAAAGTTTAAAATGCAAGGTGACAAAACATGAAACTCTGGGAGAAAAAATATCACCTGAATAAACAAATAGAAAGTTACACCGTTGGAAATGATTATTTACTAGATCAAAAACTAGTGAAATATGACTGTCAAGGATCTATAGCACATTCAAAAGCACTACATAAAATTGGAGTGCTAACAAGCAAAGAATGTGACAAAATAACTACGGTTTTAAACAAGATAATAAAAATAAACAACAACGGTTCTTTTATAATTGAACAACACGACGAAGATTGCCATACAGCAATAGAAAACTACCTGGTTAAAAAACTTGGAATCATTGGTAAAAAAATACATACTGCACGTTCAAGAAACGATCAAGTTCTCACCGCATTGAGACTATACTATAAAGATGAGATAAAATGCGTCATTCAATTAGTAGACGATCTAACAGAAACACTTGTTATGTTCAAGGAAAACTATGGTCAAATTGAGTTACCTGGCTATACTCATATGCAGAAAGCTATGCCGTCATCTATTGGTCTTTGGTGTGATGCATTTATTGAATCAATGAATGACAACAAATTATTGTTATCACAAACATATGAGCTTATTGATCAATCACCACTGGGAACTGGTGCAGGATATGGCTTACCAATTAAAACAGATAGAAAACTAACAACTGAGTTACTAGGATTTAAAAAAACACAGGAAAACCCAATCTATGCACAGAACAGCAGGGGGAAATTTGAATCTACTATATTACACACACTAAGTCAAATAATGCTAGATTTGAATAAGATATCCTCAGACATATTACTATTTGGCATGTCTGAATTCGGCTTCTTTAACATGTCATCTGAAATATGCACAGGTAGCTCTATTATGCCACATAAGAAAAACCCTGATGTTTTAGAGATTATAAGAGCTAAATATCATCAAATTGTCTCATATGAATTTGAAGTAAAAGGAATAATTGGGAATCTTGTCTCCGGGTACAACCGTGATATTCAATTAACAAAAAAACCTGTAATCAATGGATTTGAAACTACCAAAGAATCCCTAAAAATTATGAAAATAGTGATAAAAAACCTACATGTAAATAATGCAAAATGTGAGAAGGCAATGACTGAAGAATTGTATGCCACCAAGAGAGTTCATGATCTTGTTGAAAAAGGCATTCCTTTTAGGGAGGCGTATAAAAAAATCGCCCAGGAATATACTGAAAAATAAAAGAAAAAAAGAAAATTATACTGAGTTTATGCGTGTTTCTCAGCAATATCTCCAACTATAGGTAGTTTGAATTTTTCTCCCTGATAGGCTTTAATTATCAATATAAGCCAAAGGACAAACGTTAGGATGCTAAGTCCCCATGAGGCCCATACCAAAGCTGGAATGCCCGGATTAATACTATAACTTGGAATGCCATAGGGACCATATGCGCCTCCATAAGATGCGCTCGGTGCTCCAATGAAACCTAGAGCCAAACTTAGAATGGTTAGAGGGAGAAATGTTAGTATCGATTGTATTGCATGAAATCTTATTGTTTTATTTTCTTTTTCCAAAAAAAAGAATATAAAACCTGTAATCCACAAGACCAGATAACAAAGCATACTAGCTATATTTTCTTCCATACCCATTGATGATTTTCCTTTTTCCATAAAATATACACCTCCCAACTATTTCTACTA
>CAZYFW010000008.1:0-20252 GCA_964646685.1 uncultured Thermoplasmatales archaeon | reverse complement strand
GACTGTTATCATCGACGACAATAACCTCATAGTCGTATTTTTTAAAGACCTCGTCCAATCTTTTGATAAGCTCCGGGAGATTATTCCGCTCGTTGTAGGTAGGAACAATAACAGAGACTTTATCCTTCATTTCAATTTAACTCCACCTGACATATAGCCAATTCCTTGCTATGCTATAATTCTTCTTCCCATATTACATATTTTCTAAATTATCATGCACATTTAAGGAAAATAAAACCACACTTATAACATGTTATATGAATCCATATTTTATATGATAATATATTGTACTGGAATAGACCTAATGAAAAAGCGAAATCTTTTTTGTGCTTTGTTGCATGTTAGTTATTAAATGAAAACAAAAACCAAGAGACATGAATTCGATAATTTACTAAACGAACTTGACCAATATAAAGCAAAAGATTTTACCTTTTCCAGTGGGCACATTCTAGGATCAATGTGTACACAGTCTCACCCGCTTGCAAAAGAAGCGTATATCAAATTTCTAGACACAAATCTTGGAGATCCTGAACTATTCCCTGGAACCAAGAAAATCGAAACGGAATTCATCTCATTTATCTCAGCTTTATTACATTCACCTAAGAACGCCGCTGGACAAATTGTTAGTGGAGGTACTGAAGGTAACATAACGGCGATGTGGATTGCAAGACAACTAACAGGAAAAAAAGAGATTATTATCCCAGAAAGTGCTCATTTTTCATTTCAAAAAATAGCATCATTGATGGACATGCAACTCATCCCAATCAAATTAACCAGTGATTATATCATGGACGTTAGCGATGTAAAAAATAAGATTAACAATAAAACTGCTGCTGTTGTTGGAATAGCAGGCTCTACTGAATTAGGAGTAATTGACCCACTTCCTGAGTTGAGTGAGATCTGTGGCGACGAACAGGTGTTTTTCCACGTTGATGCTGCTTTTGGTGGGTTTGTTATTCCATTTCTAAAAGAATTAGGGCATAAGGTCCCAGATTTTGATTTTCAATTAAAAGGTGTGAGTAGTGTTTCAATAGATTCTCACAAAATGGGGCATGCTGCCATCCCACTTGGCACACTAATGATCAGAGAAAAAAAATGGTTAGATGAGATAAGTGTAAAATCCCATTGCGTCAGTGGAAAACGTCAGACAGGCCTATTGGGAACAAGATCTGGTGGCCCCATTGCCGCTGCATACGCAGTTGCTAAATACCTTGGGATGAAAGGATACAGAGAGTTGGTTGAACGGTGTATGAATACCACTTACTATGCTGAAGACTGTATACAAGAAATAGGATTGGATCTAGCAACAAAACCTACCATGAATGTCTTGGGCATAAAAATAAAAAATCCGTTCAAAGTAACACGAGCATTAACAAAATATGGCTGGAAGGTAAATATAATGGATAGGCTTTCCTGCATTCGCTTAGTATTAATGCCACATGTGTCAAAGAACACAATAAATGAATTTATTCCAGATTTAAAGAAAGCGTGTTTTGAAGTCGGGGAGTTATGAGTATAGATCTACTAAAAAAATCACTACTAGAGGCATCCATTATCAAAAAAGGAGGGTACCACTATGTTATTCATCCTATTACGGATGGAATTCCAGAGATAAAACCAGAGTTATTAAAGGAAGTCGTCGATGAATTGCAGAGACGGATAAAAACCTGTGGAAGAATAGATAAGATTGTAACCATAGAAGCAATGGGGATACCTCTTGCCACTGCATTATCATTGAAAATGAATATACCTTTTATCATTATCAGAAAACGATCATATGTGTTACCTGGTGAAGTTGATGTTGAACAGATTACAGGCTATTCAAAATCAAAATTGTATATTAATAATCTAAAAAAAGGTGACAATATTATTGTTGTTGATGACGTGTTAAGTACTGGCGGAACAATCAGGGCTGTCCTTTTTGCTCTTAGAAAGATGGGCGTAACTGTCAAAGGAGTGTTTATTGCAGTAGACAAGGGAAATACAGCTAAAACAATTATGAAAGAGACAAGCGTGACTATCAACACCCTTATCAATATAGAAGTAAATGATGGCAATATTGTCATAAAACAATGATAAAGTATTTCATATAACAGTTTCATATGGTTAAATGATAGTTATGGTAGAAAAAGTTGGACAACATAAACATTGTCAGATATGTGGAAAAGCTATTCCAATCACTGAAACTCTTTGCTCAGAGGAATGTAAACAAAAATACAAAGACATGCTCAAAAAGAGAAAAATTATGTTTTATGTCATGTATGGTTTGATGGGCGTTTTTATTATCATGTTACTATTACAAGTTTCAACTCCCTAAAAAAGATAAGATTTAAAAACCAAAGATAAACAACAAATAGATGAAATAACAAATAAAGAACAGTAAAAACTGTTTTCTAAAAAAATATTACTCGGCAAGTTCTTCTTGCAAATCTATTACCATCTCAGTAAGCACATCTTCGAACGATTGATGGCGGTACTCCTTAATTGCACCATTTGACAGGTGAGCTCTTGCAACAAAATCTCTCCCGTCTTTAATGATCTCAATATGACAGACTGTCTCCATGATTACCCCTGCCCAATCTCTATCCCGAATTCATCAATTGTATTTATATTTTTTGTGGGTAAGATTAATGTGTTATTCAGCTATATCGTGGTTGGGGAGAATAGATTGAGTATTGCAAGAAGAGCTACAGTAGCTGGCCAATTCTATAACGGAGATAGAGCACATCTGGAGCAACAGATCAAAGCATGTTTTGTTGATGAACGCGGGCCAAAATCCCTGCCAGAAATAACTAAAGGAAAAAAAGCAATAAAAGGACTCGTTGTTCCCCATGCAGGCTATGTCTTTTCTGGAGCGATTGCTGCACATTCTTATTATTATCTTGCAGCAAACGGTTTTGCTGATACTTTCATTATTTTAGGTCCAAATCATACCGGGATGAGTTACGGCGTGTCATTAATGAATGAAGGCAGTTGGGAAACACCTTTTGGCAAGGTTCCCATCAATAAATCTCTTGCAAAACAACTGCAGAAAGGCATAATTGATAAAGATGGAACAGCGCATCTCTATGAGCACAGTATAGAAGTTCAACTACCGTTTCTACAGTTTTGTGCAAAAGACAAACCATTTGATTTTATTCCTATCTGTATGAGTATGCAAGATGCTGAAACATCAGAAGAAATCGGAGCAATTTTAGCAGATGTAATCAAGAATTCAAATGAACGTGTCGTCATGATAGCAAGCACTGATTTCTCCCATGTTGGCTTCAATTACATGAGTATGCCCACTCCTGGAATGAGCGTTGATGATTATGCCAAGAAACAAGATAAACTTGCTATTGATCAAATTCTAAACATGGACTCAGAAGGACTGATCGATACAGTTCATAAAAATAACATTACAATGTGCGGATACGGTCCAGTCGCTGCTATGTTAACTGCAGCAAAACTGCTTGATGCAAAACAGGTAGAACTGCTTAAATACGGAACATCCTATGAGGTGCAACCAGGTAGCTCCTGTGTCGGATATGGCGCATTAGCTGTATACTAGGAGGAATAAGCATATGAAACGAAAAGCAGTCAAGGACATTCAGCTAAAAAAAGGAATGAATGCAAACGAGCTGATCAAAGAACTCTATGAAGCAGGAGGGTTCTCTGCAAAGAAGGTTGCACAGGGCGTTGATATCATTGAAAACATGGTCAAGGAAAAAGATTGTGTACGTTTTCTATCATTCCCAGCATGCATCTGTTCAACAGGTACTCGAGGAGTTATCAAAGAATTGTTGAAAAGGAAGCTGTTTGATGCGGTGATTACAACAGCAGGTACATTAGATCACGATCTCGCAAGAGTATGGGAAAACTACTATCATGGTTCGTTTATGGCCGATGATAGAGAATTGCATAAAGAAGGTGTGAATCGACTAGGAAACATCTTCATTCCAAATGAATGCTATGGAAAAATTCTTGAAGAAAAAATGCAGCCTATTTTAGGTGAGCTGTACAAAACAAAACAAAAATGGTCAACAAAAGAACTCATCTGGGAATTTGGAGAACGACTAGAAAAAGAAAAAAATGGAAAGGATTCGATTATATATTGGGCATGGAAAAACAAAATACCTGTTTTTGTTCCTGGCATTACGGATGGCGCTTTTGGATCTCAGATCTGGATGTACTATCAAGAACATAAAGATTTTACGATTGATTTATTGAAGGATGAGCAGGATCTTTCTGATATTGTTTTTGATGCAAAAAAGAGTGGTGCTCTTATTGTTGGTGGAGGTATTTCTAAGCATCATACCATCTGGTGGAATCAGTTCAAAGGAGGACTTGATCATGTTGTTTATATCACGACAGCTGTTGAATATGATGGAAGTCTATCTGGTGCTCAAACAAGAGAAGCTATATCCTGGGGAAAAGTAAAAGAAAAAGCAAACAATGTGACTATTGAAGGAGATGCTACAGTTCTTTTGCCATTGATGATTGGTGCGTTGTTTGAAAGGGTGTAATAGAAACTTGATCTGTTCGCTAATTTAACCAAGATACATTTCTAAAATTCATCCAAGAGCATGTTATTCAAAAGATCATTGCCAAAAGAGTGCCCTCATCTTTGCTTTAATATTTGTTGGCAATTCTGGTAATTTTTTTCCTTCGTACAAATTAAGTGCAGCTTCAACATAAGTATTTACTGTTTCATTGAAAAACCATCTACCATAATCTGCATCTGCTCTGGCTGGACTACCAACATATCCTTCTTTTAATCCTAGTTGTTTAAACTTCTTTCCAAGAACACGAGGAGAATTAAGATCCCTATAAACATTCTGAAGTTTTGTATAGGACTCGTCAACTAAGTATGGATACTGGTACTTCATCAAAGATGTTTCACGGAAGCCTGCATGAACTTCTTTACTTGTATCGAAACCTAATTTTGGCTCACGTTTTTCAACTTCATTATTGTAAAAATATGGCCCCCAAGGCTCATAGATTTTCATATCAAATTTACGCATTGCCTTCTTCATTCCTTGATAGATCCCTTTGAGGTGGCCAAGTGACATATGATAAGTACAAATAATCAGATATTTGAATCCATGTCGAGCAAGTGACGATGCAATACTGTAAACAATATCTTTCACCACTCGCCCATTTACTGAGATACTTCCTGGAAAATCTGTGTTAAATTCACAGTATCCTAATGGGACGGCAGGCAGAATTACACTATTAAGTTCAGGATGTTGTTTAGTTAGAATTTTAATAGCTTCTATTGAACCATCTATTGCAGTCAATAGATCTGTCCCAACTGGAAGATGCGGACCGTGTTCTTCCATTGGACTAATTGGCAAAAAGAAGATTGTTTTATCTCTGTCCAATTCATCTATCTGTTTCCAATTTAGTGTTGCAAATTTGATAATTTTGATATCTTGTTCTTTAATTGATTTCTTTTTCACGTTGTTACCTCACATCCATCTTCATTAACTATCACAGTATGCTCAGCCTGCGTTACAATGCCTTTACCTGAATCAATAAGCTGAGGGTAGTGTTTTATACATCTAGCAAATAAAAGTTTTTTCAATGATAAATCAACATTTGGAAGAACATCAACGCACCAACGCTCTGCAAATGGTAGCGTATTGAACTTATTATGTAAAGTAGCAGCTAAAGAGCGAGATTTAGGATCTCTGATGATTCGAGAGCCAATCGATGGATCGTATCGATAGATGTTGCTTCCTGCATCTGAAATGACATGTCCTGCACCGTCAGTGGCAAATGGCTCTATGGTCAATACATCACCTACCTTTGGTCGCCCTATCTGAGTTCCTGAAACATTTGGAATAGAAAGTCCAGAATGAAGATTGTATTTCTGCAAACTATGTCCCGTCAGATTATCAATTGACCGATATCCATATGAGGCAATAGTTTCCCCTATTGCTTTTCCAACTTCTGAAAGATTGACGTTTGCCTTCATCATCCCGATGCCTTTTTCTAGCGCTTTTTGGGATGCTTTGATCATATTGGCATATTTATTTGTACCGACCTCAACAGTCAAAGCAGTATCCGCAATGTATCCATCAACGTGAGAGCCGACGTCCAGTTTTACAACATCCCCCTTCTTAAAAACTAATATTGAATCAGCATGATGGGGTGTAAAATGAGCAGCAAGCTCATTGATTGAAAGGTTAACAGGAAATGCAAGACCTGCCCCTTGTTTAGTAATCTCTGACTCAACTGATGTTGCAACCTCAAGGTAACTCGCTCCTTCTTTGATAAGTTTTGCTCCATGATCTCTTGCTGCAGCCGCAATTTTTCCTGCACGTCGATATTTGTCGTAGACATCATCATTCATAATATTACATCCATTATCTCATTTTTTGTTACATTTCCTTCACGAACGATCAATGGCTCTTTACAAGTCAAATCAACAATCGTTGATGATAGACCTTTCAATCGACCAGCGTCAAGGTATGCAACAATGTCGCTATCAGTAAACTGCATCTTGATTTCTTTTATAATAAATGGCGTCTTCGTTCTGTGAACATTTGCACTTGTAACTGTAAGTGGGCCAACTTCAGAAAGCAAATCTAGAGCAAGATGATGATCAGGAATTCTAACAGCGATCTTGTCACTATTTGCAGTGACAACATCTAAGACATGAGGTTTTTTCTTCAAAATCAAGGTTAATGCTCCAGGTAAAAACTGAGTAGCCACTTTTCGAATTCTCTCATCAATGAAAGCAATATCTTCGATCTCATCAACAGAAGATACAGCCACAGGCAAAGGGACATTCGATGGACGATTCTTTAAAGCAAAAACCCGTTTCACTGCAACTTCATTAAAAATATCGGCACCTAAAGCATAAAGAGTATCTGTAGGGTAGACGATAAGATTTCCATGTTGTGCCGCTTTGATAGCTACCAATAAGTCGCTTCTTACCATAGTTATTATTTCTCTTCAGTCTTTATAAAATCACCCAAGGTAAGACTACTAGCATGAGAGCCAGCTGAATCAGTAGAAATCGGCGTTATTGATTCGACAAGTTTGACATCTAGTTCTTTCTCGAGCTTTTTGATGACCTTATCAGAAGGGCGCAAATCACCGTTTTCAATCTTGGAAATGGTAACAGTTCTCTCGCCAATCTTAAATCCTAGTTCTCCACGAGACAAACCTTTCTTTTCTCTCGCTTTCTTAATTCGATTAGTCCAATCAGAGACGAGCTCTTTGTCCATATCTTTGTAAACATCTTTTACATTTGGTCGTTTAATCCTTTCCAATATAGGACGACTGTTAGCAGGACGTTCGGCAACAACTTTTATTTCAGTTCCATGTTTCATGCAACTGGGACACAACATCATTCTTACCCCATCAACAATGGCAGGATGGCATATACTGTGCTCACTTCCACAAAGTTCACATTGCATGATTTTCATCCCTCCAAATTTAAAGATACAATATGCTTATATTAATCCAGCTTTTTGTAAGGCCATCAAATCTTCAGTACTTAATTTCTCCCCGCGCTTGAATCGTTCGAAGATTTCAACGGCTTCTTTTTGTGCAGTGGTCGCTTCTACAATTTTCTTCTTTTTCTCTGTTTTTTCTTTGACTGATGTCGCCTCTCTTTCCAAACTATGAATCGTATCAACGTGTTCAATAAAATCTCGATGTACGGCATCAGCTTCGATCTTAGTCATTACAATAGTTTCTTGTATTTCATTGACCTTTCTTACCAAGTTGTCCAATTGTTTAATAAGGCCAATCATGCCCTCATGTTCCTCTTGGGCCCGCTTGGCTAGCTTCTCAACCGAGTCGTGCTGCTTTTCGGCTTTTTGTTTAATAATCTTCTCTTCTTCAAGAGCCTTCTTCAACTTTGGATCTTTATTTAAAAGTTCTTCTTGCCCTTTAATCTTATTATGAATTTCTGAAATTAGTTCAATAACCTTCTTTTCTTTTTGAGGAGACATAGGATTGGTCATCTGCTCGTTTTCCAAGGATCTAAGTTGTTTTTTTTGCTCGTTTATATTTGCACCAGCAGCAGCTAAACGTGTTCGTTGTAGCTCTTCAATTTGTTTCTTGATTTCACTGTAATTTTTATTCAGTTCATTCCTTTGTTCTTTAGCATGCTTGACTCGTTCGTTTAACTCATCTCTCTTTTTCTTATGATCCGATATCTTGTTTCTTATCTCACGAACAGTTGAGTTCAAATTATCTCTATCATCTGCAAGTTTTTTTGATTTTAAATGTAATTGATTTCTTTTTTCCTTTAACTCATTTGCTCGTTTTTGGAATTCTTCTTTTTTTGTTCTTAGATTTTCTATTGATTCACTCATTCGAAACCTCGAAAGACAGGAGCCTACAGCATTAGGTAAAATATAAGGTATTTATTAAGTATTTGGAAAGATAATAGAATATCAAGATGCCTTTTCTTTTGCCTTTTGACGCTGCATCAATGCTCCATCGACGATGACTGCCAACACGCCTGTAATAAAAACCATATCAAAAACGTTTGCACCGCCAATAATTGCAGGCGTAGCTGCACCTGTAGAAGAAATCAAGAGTTCATAAAGATGTAGGAAATCTGCGCCTATCAGGACCCCGATAGTACCAGATATATATGCTAGCGGAGCAGCTGCACGATGATTTTTCCATGATAAAAAGATAGATGCGAAACTTGCAAAAATTGCTGGGAGTAAAAAGTAAGGAAATGGGGATACTATACCTTGTTCTGGAACAACACGAGTAACAGAGTAAGTGATAATTGAAACGACAAGTATTCCAAATAGTATATTTTTAAGCTTAATTTTTTTCTTTATGGCAAGATATATACTCAGAATTATTGGAATTAATGCTCCACCAGTGTTTATACCAACTGCCCAATTGCCATAGTTAAAAAGAGAAATATTGGAAATATTAAACCCCAAGATAACTATATTAAATCCAAAAATAAATGATACAAACACAATAATAATTGCTTCAAATGAAGAAAATCCCATGTCATTAAAGGCTTTTGTAAACACCAAATAGGCAATATAAATAACTAGAATTGGAAAAGCAATATAGAGTAAATATAAGCCGATTTCTGCTAGATCGGTCATAATGAAATCGTTGATGTAGATACTATTTATAAACCTTCTTTATATTTCGGTTGAAGACAGTGATATGATATGAGTTCTTTCCTTCAAAAAGAGTGTGATTTACAATTCTTTCATGACAATGACTACATTCGTAAGAAATGCTCATCATGCGGGGCATATTACTGGACGCTAGATGTTAATTCAAATCTCTGCGGCGATCAACCTTGTGTACCATTTAGTTTTATTGGTAATCCACAAGGAAAAAAGCAAATGTCTCTTGCCGAAGTAAGAGAAAAGTTTCTTTCATTTTTTGAGCAAAAGGGACATTCAAGACTCCATTATCCTGTAACAGAAGAACGTTGTCCTGTTGTTGCTCGATGGCGCTCTGATATTTATCTTACCATTGCATCAATAGCCGATTTTCAGCCACATGTAACTTCTGGGGAAGTACCAGCTCCAGCAAATCCACTCGTTATTTCGCAACCTTGCATACGACTAAATGATCTCGAAGAGATTGGAGTAAGTGGCCGTCACCTAAGTATGTTTGAAATGATGGGGCATCATGCATTTAATAAAAACGTCAATGAAATCTACTGGAAAGAAGACACAGTTAAGTATTGTGATGAATTTTTTGTAAAACATATAGGAATCCCTCGCAAAGCAATTAATTATAAAGAGCAACTATGGGACGGCGGAGGGAATGCAGGCCCCTGTCTTGAAGTAATAGCCAACGGACTAGAAATTGCCACTCTTGTATTCATGAACATGAGGGAAGATGAGAACGGCGGAACAACAATCAAAGGAAAACGATACACTACAAATCCGTTAAATATAGTCGACACTGGTTATGGACTTGAAAGGATAGCATGGATCACAAAAGGAACGTCAACAGTATACGAAAGTGTGTTTCCCGAAACTATAAGATGGTTGAAAAAACATGCAAAGAAAAGTTCCGACACAACAAGCATTTACTCATTGGCCGACCATGCAAAATGTCTGGCATTTATGCTTGGGGATGGCATTGTACCATCAAATGTAAAAGCAGGATACCTAGCAAGACTCATGATCAGACGATCACTGAGATTTATTGAGAAAATTGGACTTAATGCTTCGTTAAAAGAAATAGTAAACATACAATTAAATCAACTCAAACAAGAATTTTTATCATTGGAAAAGCAAAAAAAACAAGTTGATGAAATCCTTGACATCGAAACAAAACGATTTTCCGAAACCATTGTAAAAGGGGAGAATCTAATAAGAAGAATTCTCAAAGAAAAAGGAAAAATTGACAAAAATGCACTCATTAATTTGTATGACACACATGGTATGCCCCCTGATATTGTACAAAGAATTGCCAAAAATGAAGGAGCGGAAGTAGTTGTTCCTGAGAACTTTGATTCAATGATTGCTGAGTTGCATTCTCACGAGAAAAAAGATGAGGATAAAAAAAAAGTCAGATCGGATCTTCCCAACACAGAACAACTCTACTACAAAGATCATTACATAAAAGAGTTTAATGCAAACGTCGTATGGAGTAATAAAATCAAAGATGGCATGGAAGTTATACTTAACCAAACCGCATTTTATCCAGAAGGTGGCGGACAACCAGGAGACGTTGGATATTTACAGAATAACGGAAAAAAAATACCTGTAAAAGAAGTAAAAAAGGAAGGGGACTCGATTATCCATGTTATCAAAGGGAAAGTGGATGTTGGTGAAGTAGTTCATGGAGAGATAGATTGGGAAAAAAGATACACACTAATGAAGCATCACACAGGAACTCATTTGGTTAATGGTGCTTTGAGAAAAATCCTTGGCGAACATATTTGGCAGGCAGGTTCGCAACTAGGAATAAATGAGGCTCGTTTTGATTTTGCCCATTACAAATCCATTTCTGAAAAAGAACGGAATGAAATCGAAAAGCAAGCAAATGATTTTATCAAACAAGCAACAAATGTGGAAAAGAAAGTGATGACACGAAATGACGCAGAAAAAGCATATGGATTTAGATTATACCAAGGCGGAGTTCCACCTGGTAACAGTATTAGGGTGTTAAACATCTCTGGCGTTGATGTTGAAGCATGCGGGGGAACACATCTAAATAATACAAGTGAAGTAGAAAAAATCAAAATACTGAAAACAGAAAGGATACAAGACGGGGTAAACCGAATTGTTTTTGCCGCAGGAAAGATGGTTGATGCATATCAAAAAGAAGAACAAACATTCTATAATCAAATAGTAAACGTCCTCAACCCATGGTATGAAATAAAAGAAGAGAAGGACATATCTGAACAATTACAAGCAGTTGCAGCCACGTTTTCTGTACCTATAAATCAAGTGGAAAAAACAATACAACGTTTTGCAAAAGAAACAAATATTGAAGGCAAGACAAAAGTAAAAGATCTAACAGAAGCAGGCAATCATCTTTTTAAAATATGGAAAAAATCACAAAAAGCAAAGAAAAAAACATCAATAGACGAGATTGAATCTTTAAAACAACAAGCAGAAAAAATACCTGGAACAACAATAAAAGTTATTACAGCCGTCGTTGAAAATGAATCGACTGTTACTGCTGGAGCGATCATTAAAGATGATGATTATGTTGTGCATATTTATGATGGTAACAAGTTAACATCTGCTGCCTCTGAAAGTGTAGATATTGACTTGCGGGAAATAGCTCCAGAGATTGGTAAAATACTTGGTGGTAGTGGCGGTGGAAAGCCAAAAATGACACAATGCGGTGGACCCAACAAAAACAGCATTGGCAGTGCACTGGAGAAAGCAAAACAACTAACAAAAAAGAAACTGGAAAAAAAGTAATTTTTTTTGCGATTCTATTGAAGTTTTACAGTTAGATGAACCACTGTAATAATAACAATAGTGGCTATACACATAGCAGCAACTAACCATGGTGGAATCTTTAGTGCTGTTTTTTCTTCAGCATCAAAGTATCTAATAAGCCCAGCTGCAGAATGAAATCCTTCGCCTTTTTTTTGTTTGGCCATGATCGATCACTAAATCACAATTTGTAATTATAGCATATCATTGTGATATTTTAGCTTTACTATTGGTTTCTTGCACATATTCTCTTATTGGAGCAAACATCTAAATATTGAATATCCATACGTAAATTTAAGGGTGTAAATAAATGAAAGAGATAGAAGCACTCATAAAAAAAGCATTGAAATACAAAGATGGCGGACTAACCGACCATGAAATTGCTGAAGAGCTTAACGTATCCAAAGAAACTGCCGTATGGCTGTTGAATAAGGGCAAAGAAAAGAAGCCTGAAGGAGATGTTAAAGTTGGTTGGCGTTCTATAGGTGTTTATCCTTCAAGAATGGGATTTGTTTCAGATGCATTATGTGATATCGTCCTCGAAGAATGCGAACAGGTCGATGCAGTTGTTGGTATCGCCATTAACGGCATTCCATATGCAACATTTGTTGCTGATAAATTAGGGTTGGAGCTAGCTGTGTTTCGCCCACATTATGAAAAAATGGGAGCTTTTTCTTCAAATTATGCCAGTGTAAAAGATAAGAACGTTGTAATTATTGACGATGTCGTTGGTACAGGCGAGACTTTTAAAAGTGCTATAAAAGCAGTTAGAGCTGAGAAAGGCAAGCCCGCATTATGTCTTTCCTTATTAAACAAGAAGGCACAAAACAGTATCGGCGATGTACCGCTTCGTGCATTAATTAGAGCACGAATAATCTAGTTAAGTTTTGTTATTGGAGAATCGACGATGCATTGGGCAGATGTTTTAGCTGAGGAATTAATCAAAGAAAACAAAAAGCATGTACTAGCTACAGGAATAACTCCATCAGGTCCAATTCATATAGGTAACATGCGCGAGGTTTTAACCACTGATGCTGTGCATCGTTCTCTACGTAAAAAGGGCGTTGATGCCGAGCTTATTTATATCGCTGATGACTACGATCATTTGAGAAAGGTTTATCCATATTTGCCCAAGTCCTACGAACAATATGTAGGAATGCCCATTTCTGATATTCCTTGCCCATGCGGAGACCATAAAAGTTATGCTGATCATTATCTGGTTGCTTTTCTGAATTCATTAAAGGAGATCGGCATAAATCCTACCGTTTATCGAGCTAGTGAGATGTACAAAACAGGCAAATATGCGGAGGCCATACAGATTGCTTTAGAAAACACTGAAAAAATAAAAGAAATCATTGAAAGCATATCAAAACGACAGCTACCAAAAGGATGGATTCCGTTTAATATAAGATGTGATAAATGTGGAAAAGTAACATCCGCAAAAGCTGTGCTGTATGATTTTCCTTACATAGAATATGTCTGTGATTGTGGTTATGAGGGAAAAGTAGATGTTCGGAAAGGCGGCGTCGGTAAACTTCCATGGCGTGTTGATTGGCCAGCAAGATGGAAGATGCTTGGTGTAACTTTTGAACCATTCGGAAAGGATCTTGGAACAGTAGGTGGTGCAAGAGACACTGGTGAAAAAATTGTCCAAGAGGTCTATAATTACCCTCCTCCAAAATATACAGTTTATGAATTTATTTTATTGAAAGGAGAAGGCGCGATGCACAGCTCCAAAGGAACTGCATTGAGCTCTGAAGAAATGCTACACATGACGCCACCAGAAGTCTTGAGATTTTTAATAATTAGAAACCAACCAAATAAACACATGGTCTTTGACTCTGGCATTGGTTTGTTGAATCTCGTTGATGAATATGATAAATTAGAACGCGTCTATTTTGGGAAAGAAGAAGAAATCAAGGGAATGAAAGATCTGAAGAAGACTTACGATCTCTCCCAGCCTTACGATATCCCAAAAAACATTCCTTATCAACTACCTTATAGGCACTTGGTTACAATAGTTCAAATTGGTAAAAGTTGGGAATCAGTAAAAAAAATACTTCTGAGAACAGGACAAATTCCAAAAGACCTGAGCAAAGAAGACGAAAAGCATTTAAAACAAAGAATTGAACATGTTGGCTATTGGTTAGAAAATTTTGCTCCAGATATGGTTAAATTTACAGTCAAAAAGAAGTTACCAAAGATGAATCTTGACAAGGAACAAAAGACGTTTCTATCTTCACTGAAAGAAATATCATCATCCCTAGAATGGGATGCAGAAAGCATACACAATGCCATCTATGAATCATCAGAAAAACAGAACATGCAGATAAAAATAGCTTTCAAAACCATTTATCAAATCATACTTGGTCAGGAAAAAGGGCCACGTGCAGGATATTTCTTGTCGAATTTGGATAAAAATTTTGTTCTGAAGCGATTTGAAGAAGCAGTTAAATAACCCATCTACTCTTAACCGTTCTAACTATGAAGGTGTATCTTGAAGTATATGGCTGTACTGCAAACAAGGGCGATGCAAGTTTAGCTTTAGGTCTTTTAAAAGAGAATAACCATGAAACGGTAGACAACATCAATGCTGCTGAGGTTCTTATTTTACTTACTTGTACAGTCATCGGGACAACAGAACAACGGATGCTTTCTAAGTTACGGTCGTTTAAGAAAACGGGGAAACGTATTATCGTAACCGGATGTATGGCTTCCATTCAATCTGATTTAATCAAATCCATCGCACCGGATGCAGAACTATTGCCTCCACAATATACCCATCACATCGTTGACATTATAGAAGGTAACTCTGTACCATTCACCAATAAAAACAAAACATGTTTTCCAAAATATTTTGGTGAGATTGCAGCTCCAATTTCTATTTCAGAAGGATGCTTGTTCTCTTGTTCATATTGTATTACATCTCTTGCAAGAGGAAAGCTAAACAGTTACCCCATTGATGAGGTAGTTGGAGATGTGTGCTCTGCAATAAAGCAAGGATGTAAAGAGATACAACTCACTGCCCAGGATACTGGTTCATATGGTTTAGATGCAGGGCAAAATCTGGGTGACCTTCTCGAACATGTTTGTCAGATTGATGGAAATTACAGAATTCGAGTAGGCATGATGAATCCCCATACATTGCTCAAACATCCAGATGAGATCATCCAAGCATATGGTAATTCTAAAATCTACAAGTTTTTGCATCTCCCGATACAATCTGGAGACAACGATATCCTCCAAAAGATGATTAGGAAATACACTGTTAGCGATGTTATAGGAATTATTGATCGTTTTAGAGACAACTATCCCGAAATTGTTATTGCAACTGATATTATCGTAGGCTTTCCAACAGAAACAGATGAACAATTTCAACATACTGTTGATTTGTTAAAATCTGTGAAACCTGACATTACCAATATTACCCGCTATTCTGCACGACCACACACAAAAGCCAAAGCGATGAAGGGGCGAATAAAAACAGAGATTGCAAAAAAGCGATCAAAGATATTGACGGAACTGTGCAGCAATCTCTCAATTGGAAATAATTTGAATCATGTTGGAAAAAAATACACTATACTCATTACAGAGAAAGGGAAGAACAATACCATGGTCGGTAGAGCAGAGAACTACAAACCAGTTGTAATAAAAGAGCAAGTGAATATTGGAGAGTTTGTACCAGTTGCCATAGAAAACGCTGCTCCAACATATCTCGTCGGAAGGCTTATATAGATTTGTAATATTTGCAACGTGTGGACGGGATGATTCGAGTAGCAATTAACGGTTTTGGAAGGATAGGAAGGAATACATTACGTGCAGCTTTAGGACATTCCCAATATAGAAAAAAATTCGAAATTATCGCGATAAATGATCTTGGCAACACCGAGATACTTGCACATCTTCTCAAATACGATTCAATCTATGGAAAATTTAATGGTACAATACAAGTCAAAAAGGATGGGCTCGATGTAAATGATCAACACATAAAATTCTTCTCAGAGGTCAACCCCTCAAAATTACCGTGGAACAAGCTTGGCATTGATGTTGTTATAGAATCTACAGGCATGTTCCGCGCACGAGATGGGGCATCAAAACATCTTGAAGCAGGAGCAAAAAAAGTATTGATTTCTGCTCCAGCGAAGGACCCGGATATTACTATTGTATTAGGCGTAAACGAACACCTCTATGATGCCGATAAGCATAAAATTATATCTAATGCATCATGTACAACGAATAGCTTGGCACCACCTGTAAAAGTGCTACAAAACACCTTCGGCATCGAACAAGGATTCATGACCACCATTCATTCATACACAGGTGATCAACGTATCCTTGATTTCCCACATAAGGATTTAAGGCGAGCACGGGCTGCAGCCGTCTCGATCATCCCTACCACCACGGGAGCTGCAAAAGCAGTAACACTTGTTATTCCTGAGCTCAAAGGAAAGCTTGATGGTATGGCTGTACGAGTTCCTACGCCTGATGGTTCATTGACTGATCTTACCTGTGTGTTAAAAAAAGAAGTAACGAGGGACGAGATGAACTCAGCGTTGAAAAAAGCAGCAGAAAACCACCTACAAGGAATTATGCAGTATACTGAAGAACCACTGGTATCGGTTGACATCATTGGTAACCCACATTCTGCAATTATTGATGGGCTAAGCACAAAGGTTATAGGAGAACATGGAAAGTTCATCAAATTACTCTCATGGTATGACAATGAGTGGGGGTATTCTTGTCGACTTGTAGATTTAATAAACTACATGTTTAACTCCAATTCACCACCATCCGCAAGCTCAGAGCCGATAAAGGTTATTTGTTAGTCTATTTTTAAAAAGCTATATGTTTAAATAAACATTTAGGATACTGATTTTTGGAGGCTTTAAGTTATGGAAGATTACAATACTTTAGATGATTTCAATCTAGAAAATAAGACAGTTCTATTGAGAGTAGATTTCAATATGCCATTAGATAAAAATACACTTGATATTTTAGATACAACCAGAATAGAAAGAGCGCTTCCGACAATCAAAGAATTAATTCAAAAGCAGGCAAAAACAGTAATTCTTGCTCATCAAGGACGACAAGGAAGTTGGGATTTTATACCTCTTGACAGACATGCAAAAGCATTGGGAGAGTTGCTTGGAAAGGATGTTGAATATGTTAACGACATATATGGAGAAAACGCAAAAAATGCGATAAAAAACATGCAAAATGGGGATGTATTAATCCTTGCTAATGTAAGGGAATTCTCAGGTGAAACTGAAAAGAAATCTCCTGAGGAACATGCCAAGTCTGAACTAGTACAAAACCTCTACCCTCTTGCCGATATTTTTGTAAATGATGCATTCGCAGCAGCTCATAGATCCCAGTGCTCTCTTGTAGGATTTACTGCAGTTCTCCCTTCTTGTGCAGGGAGACTTATGGAAAAAGAATTAACAACGCTTGGAGAGATAATGAAAGATCCAGAAAAGCCTTCAGTTTTTCTCTTTGGTGGTGCTAAATTTTCAGATGTAATTGTAACAATTGAACGCTTACTTGAAAACAAGACTGCGGATAAAATAATGTTAACAGGACTTCCGGCAAACGCTTTTTTAAAAGCTGAAGGAATTAATTTAGGGCATAAGAACGAAGAAATGCTTGCAAAAGAAGGGACTTCCGAAAACTATGATGAAATCAAAAAACTGTTAGCGAAGTATAAAGATAGCATATATCTCCCATTGGATTTTGCTCAACAGGAAAACACAGACAGAAGCGAGATAGATGTTACTGAATTACCAACAAATTACAATCTTTATGATATTGGGGAAAAAACCATAGAGAATTTTAAAAATATCCTCTCAGATGCCAAAACCGTCTTTTTATCTGGACCCTGTGGCGTATTTGAAAATCCAACTTTTATGAAGGGAACGAAAGAAATCTTTACATTTGTTGCAAATTTGGATGTGTTTTCTATCGTTGGCGGAGGGCATACGGTTGCAGCAGTTGAACAACTAGGACTCGATAGTAAAATGTCTCACATAAGTACAGGCGGTGGATCACTTGAAAAATTTATGATGGGTGAAAAGCTACCTGTTGCCGAAGCTCTTAAAAGGGCTAAAAACAGAACTTTTTAGTAAAATGGCAAAAGGAAACGGTCAAATATTCATTTTGTCTACACAGTTGATGATAAGGGCTGGTAGATCAGCGGAAGATCGCCACCTTCGCAAGGTGGAGGCCACGGGTTCAAATCCCGTCCAGTCCACTGGAATAATATCATTGATTTAGAACGTTATAGCCCTCTTCTTGTGTTACATGCGATATAACGATTGATGGGGGTTTGCTAGCATCTTTAGGATGTTTGATCTCTTTTACTTCTTTAACATTTATTGAAACACCAAATCCAACCTTCTTCAGATACATTTCCTTTATGTTCTTAACAATCTCATCTACTGGGGGCCCTACATCTCTTAAATCCTCGTCAATAATAAGAAGAATTTCTATTTCATCTATCTTTTTTTGTATAATCTGATATTGTTTAACTTTGAATGTTTTCAGTTTATGAAGAACAGGCGTGATAAAGCAAAATGCACCTGGAGGGAACACCTTTCCACTTGGCAATATAATGTTGGCTCTCTTTCTCCCTTCAACACCACCGTCTATAACCGGAGTCGATAAGCCGCAACTACATTTTTTATAAGGTAATATTTTCACCCAATCATCCATACCTATGTATCGGATTATTGGTGTTCCTCTACCCCATAATTTAGTAATAACAACATGTCCTCGTTCACCTGGAGCAACTAATTCACCATTTTCATCTATGGCTTCAACGTTGAAAAAATCTGAATGAATATGCCAGGTTCCTTCTAAACATTCAAATGCAATGTTGGCACCTGCCTCAACTGAAGGATAGATGTTTAGTAGCCTACATCCAAATGCATATTCCACATAGCGTCGTGTATAGTCATCTAACATTGCTCCACCAGTCCATAGAATTTTTGGTTTGATGTTTTTACCATATCCTTTTCTCCTCAAAAAAGCCAGATGTTGAAAAACAGCAGGGTATGTCATAATTACATCAGGTTTAAAGGCGTCTAACCGGTTTATAATGTCTTTCATAGGCTCATTTACATCCATCTCTAAAATATTGTTCATTGAAACGATTGATTTAACATGTGCTGTGAAATTCTCCTGCGCTATGAGATCAGCCCTATATGGATTAAAATTACCTATATGGACCAATCTTGATTTTCTCCAATGTAAGTTAAAATGTTTCATGTCTCTTATAAGCAGTCCACTTGCTTTGCCCATAGTTGAAAAATCGGTGTAAATGGAAACAGGGTTTCCAGTTGTGCCACCAGTACAAATAACATGTGCCTTTTCTTTGTTATAGCCCACGGGTATTATTTTATCTGGAAAGTTTTCCACCAAATCATTTTTAGTTATAAATGGCAGTTTTACAATGTCATTCATTCCCTTTATGTCAATAGGGCGAATGCCTGCTTTTTTGTATTTTTCGTGATAGAGTGGAACTGTATATGCATATTTTACCATGTGTTTGAATGCTTTGTCTCGATATTTTTTTAATTGTTCAGGGCTTAATCTACGTATCCTGCTAGGATCAAAAAGATGGCCTCTCAAGAGCGGCACTGATATTAGGGGGTTAAGCAGAGGATTCATATCACGTCACCTTAAGTTCATAATTTATAATTTATTTTTCTTCAACAACAGGGAATCCATCCCCTTTCTCAAGTTCTGCAGGCCCTGCATCATAAACAGCGGTTGGCATTAAATCTGTTACTCTAATTGGTATAACCTGATTAAATGGAAATTCAATAATTTTCTTTCCTTTTTTAATACCATTAACAATGTGTTTAGCAGCTTTTTCCGAAGTAATAGCACCTTGTCGATGATAACCTCCAATCATTGGAGTTAAAACAGAGCCAGGTTTTATCGTTATAAAATCCAGGTTATACTTCTTTTTAGCTTCGCTCCTTAAACTATCCATAAGCCAGCTAATTGCTGCTTTACTACAACCATAAGTAGACCATCCCGGAACGCCTCTTTTATCAGGCAAGGTAGATACTGCTGCAATGGTACCTGATCTTTGGGCCTTCATTATAGGAAGTAGTTGCTCTATGAAATAAACATATCCGAAAAAATTGGTCTCCATGGAGTCTCTTATAAGATCACTGTTAAAAATTTCAATAGGCATAGGAACGAGAATACCTGAAGCTAGTATAACGACGTCTATTCTTCCGAATTTCTTATGCGTAAATTCTACCGCTTCTTTAACATCATTGATGTTTTGTACATCACATTTTTTATAGATGCATTCTGTTTTATCATTGCTCAACTCACTGGACATCT
>CAZYFW010000007.1:0-20499 GCA_964646685.1 uncultured Thermoplasmatales archaeon | reverse complement strand
TTACCATCTTGAAATTCATTGTCTGGCAGATTGCCTTTTTTAATTGTTGCTTGTATCGTGCCAGTAACATCCCTTATAACGGTGAACACAATATTACCACTACTTCTCGTTCGGAAAATCCATCCACGAAGATGGATTGTCTTACCTGTTTTTTTTTTATCAAGTATCTCTTCAATTTTTGTCCACTTGGTTTCTGCCATGTTAAAACACTCACTACTGGATAGAATTACAGCATATATGAATTACGGTGGAATATAAAATAACGCACTGGATTATCCTCCCTAACGCTTATATATAGCTTCCCTTATTATGCCAATACTTTCTTATATTATATAAGGGGTAATTGTAAAAATATTATAGAGGTCATAAATTGGACGATGCATCTAAGCCAAAAGACAAAGAGGCTCCTGAAACACCTGTTGAGGCTGTAAAAGAAGAGGTTGTAGAAGAACCACAACCTGAAACAAAATCAGAAGAAAAAACAGAAGAGCAGCCAAAAGAGGATAAACCTGTTGAAGAACCGCCTGCAAAAGAACAATCAACTGATAAGTCAGAAGAAACTCCAGCAGAACTTGAAACACAAGAAAAGCCTGTGAAAACTGAAGAAAAAAAGGAACACAAAAAAGAGATTCAGAAAGATAAAGAACACTCAGACGACTTCAAGTACATTATAAGAATTGCAAACACGGATATTGACGGGGAAAAAACACTCGTCCGTGGATTAACCAGCATCAAAGGAGTGGGAATGCACATAAGCGTTCTTATAGTAAACGAAACAGAAATCGACAAGTATGCTAAAATGGGAGATTTAACAGACTTACAGGTAGAAAAAATACAGAACGCACTGGATAATATAATTAAAAATGCACCCAGTTGGATGCTTAACCATCGCAAGGATCCTGAAACTGGGGAAGATACCCACTTGATTGGTCCTGAAATTGACATGCGATTAAGAGATGAGATTAACATTATGAAAAAGATTCGATCATATCGAGGCATAAGACATGAGAGGGGACTTGCAGTTAGAGGACAACGTACCAGAGCGAACAATCGAAAAGGATTAGCACTTGGAGTGTCAAAAAAGAGAGAACCGGAAAGTAAGTGATTATTATGGGCAAACCAAAATTTTCTAGGAAAAAATATGAAACTCCAAGTCATCCGTGGCAGGCAGATCGTATAAAAGAAGAGAACGAATTGATCAAGAAATATGGTTTGAAAAACAAACGAGAAATCTGGAAGGCGGAAACATCTCTCAGAAAATATCGTGGACAAGCCCGGGAATTATTAGCAAAAGTTGGTAGCGATGATCCTCAGATAAAAAAAGAAAGCGATCAATTGCTCACGTATCTAGAAAGGATGACAATATTGAAGTCCAAATCAACATTGGACGATGTATTGGCTTTGAATACTGAATCTGTTTTATCTCGCCGATTGCAAACACTTACCTATTTGAAGGGTTTGGCGAGTACGCCTAATCAGGCAAGACAACTTATTGTTCATGGACATATTGCTGTTAACGAAAGGAAAACCACAGTACCCGGATATCTTGTTGCAAAGGGCGAGGAAGAAGAAATTGCATATACTAATGCGTCTCCATTAAATGACGTATTACATCCTGTCCGACCACGTGCTGATTTTAAATCTGTTCCAATAAAGAGAGAAGAGAAACCTAAGGATGAGACGACGCCTGATAAAAAACCACCGGTAGAAAAGAAACCTGAGGAAGCTCCAAAGGCAGAAGAATCGCCCAAGGATGAATCTGACAAGCCAGCAAAACCGCCTAAGGAAGAAACGCTTGCTGAAGAGAAACCAACAGAAGAAACACACGAACTTGCAGAACTTCCAAAAGAGGAAAAGCCTACTGAAAAGAAAAAAGAAAATGAAAACAAATCAAAAGGAGGTAAATAAACATGGGGAGATGGGGCGTTGCACATATTTTTGCATCTTTTAATAACATCATTATAACCGTTACAGATTTAACTGGTGCCGAAACAATTTCCCGTTGTTCCGGCGGCATGGTTACAAAATCAGCAAAGGATGAAGGGTCTCCATATACTGCTATGAAAGTTGCACAAACTGTTGCTGATGCAATTCTTGAAAAGGGAATTGACAGAGTTAACGTACGCATTAGAGGACAAGGAGGAAACAAAGCAGGTACTCCTGGTCGTGGTGCTCAGGCAGCCATTCGTGCTCTTGTAAGAAGCGGTTTAAGAATCGGCAAAATAGAGGATGTCACTCCGATTCCACATGACGGTTGTAGAAAGAAAGGTGGAAGACGAGGTAGAAGAATTTAGGTGACCACGATGAAGGTTAATATCACTGAATTAAAACCAAAAAAAGCTGTATTGAGAATTGAAGATACTTCACCTTATTTTGTGAACTCAATCAGGAGAATTATGCTTTCAGAATTGCCAAAACTCGCTGTAGAAAACGTAGTAATCTATGACAACACCTCAGCACTTTTTGATGAAATTATTTCTCATCGATTAGGATTGATTCCAATTCCAACTGATTTAAGCTTATTAACATTTAGAGACGAATGTGTATGTAAAGGAAAAGGTTGCCCAAACTGTACGGTACGATACACATTGAGTAAAGAGGGAGAAGGAGTAGTCTACTCTGGTGACCTCCGTCCTGAAGAAAAAAGCTGGGCCATAAAAGAGGATAAAATACCTATTGTAGAATTGTATAACGATCAACGCCTCATTCTAGAAATAGAAGCAATGCTTGGTCGTGGAAAGGACCATGCAAAATGGCAACCAGTACAAGCTCCAGGATATACATTTGTTCCATCTATCGAAATTGACAAGAAACGAATCAACGAAATCAAAGAATTCATAAAGGAACTTCCGGAAGGACTTGTTGAGTTGAAAAAAGATCAGCTTCAAATCAAAGACATAGAAAAGTTGCCATTACTTGAATCATATATAGATAAGAAAAAAGCAGATTTTATCACCATCAAACGAGATTCAAGTAAAATTATATTCAGCTTTGAAACGGATGGTTCACTGAGTGCAAAAGATGCGTTGAAAGAATCGGCAAAAATCCTTGCAGAAAAATATGCAGAATTTGGTAAACTGCTGAAAAACCTCAAATAAATCTGTTTTTACCAAAAACATCTTTTATCTTTTTTATATTGCTATATTGCAATTCTGGGCCTGTGGGGTAGCTTGGTATCCTTGTAGCTTCGGGAGTTATAGACTTGAGTTCAAATCTCAGCAGGCCCATTCAATTATTATGAAAAAACGCATTTCCTCCAATTTTCAAATATCTATTAGTATATACAAATTCGGCAACTACATATACTTCTGAATAGGTAGATGATATATCACCTTCATCTGCAGGTAATTATGCAGATGTATATGCAAGTAATTATCCTTTAGATGATTTCATTATTGGTAGAAAGTAGGACCTCAACAAAACAGCAAACATTTTAATTTAAGATGTTATAGTACATTAAATCAAATGAATATAAACGAAATATTTTACTCCATTCAGGGCGAAGGAAAATGGACAGGGCGTCCCAATATATTCATAAGAACTACAGGATGTAATTTAAGGTGTTCCTTCTGTGACACCAGATATGCTTATGACGAGGGAATAGAAATAAGTATAGAAAATATAGTAAAAAGTGTTAGCAAGTACCCTTGCACCTGTGTCTGTATCACCGGTGGAGAACCGCTGTTGCAAGATGAAATTGAAAAACTTATCGATGTTCTTTTAAGTAAAGGTTATAAAATATGCCTGGAAACGAATGGCAGTATAAATATAGCTCCGTTTTCATCCAAAAAATCGTTGATGGTTTCATTAGATATAAAATGCCCCTCATCAAATATGCACGAGAAAATGCATTTCAATAACATACCTCTTTTAGACGGGGATGATCAGCTAAAATTTATTATCAAAGACAAGGATGATTACAACTACGCAAAAGACATAGTCAAAAAATATGAACCAAATTGTCCTGTTTTTTTCCAACCAGTTTGGGAAACGAATGCAACTAGTCTAGCAAAATGGATACTAGCTGATAGACTTAATGTTAAACTAGGTTTACAAATCCATAAGATATTGTGGGGAGATAAAAGAGGACAGTAATATATTAGTTTAACACAAACTATATACATAATAAGCGTATTCTGCAGTTGAAAAATCAAAGCGTTATCGTTTAAATTTCTAGGAAAAAATAGAGGTGTAATAAAAGATGCAACCAGCAAATATGGCGTATGATAGAGCAATTACGGTCTTTTCGCCAGATGGGAGATTATTTCAGGTCGAATATGCTCGAGAAGCAGTAAAAAGAGGAACGACTACGGTAGGATTGAAATACAAAACTGGAGTCGTACTAATTGTAGATAAGAGAGTAACCTCTCGCTTGGTAGAACCTGGATCGATAGAAAAGATTTTTAAAATCGACGGTCACATTGGTTGTGCAACATCTGGTCTTGTAGCAGATGCAAGAGCATTAATTGATAGGGCTCGTGTTGATGCCCAGGTTAATGAGATTACATATGATGAAAAGATACAGGTAAAAACACTGGTCAAACGCATTTGTGATTTCAAACAAACATATACTCAATATGGCGGTGTAAGGCCATTTGGTACTGCATTGCTTATCGCAGGTGTCGACGAAACCGGACCGAGGTTATTTGCCACTGACCCATCCGGCGCTTTAATGGAATACAAGGCAAGTAGCGAAGGCGCAGGACGTAGTGGAGCCATGGCTCATTTCGAAAGTAATTATCGTGAAGATCTCTCTATGGAAGAAGCTATTGATATGGCAATAAAAGCATTGCACAAAGGAACAGAAGGAAAACTAAACCCAGATGCAACTGAAATTGGTATTGTTGATAAAGATTTCAAGTTCCATATTTTACCACCAGACAAAGCAAAGGAATATGTTACTAAAGCAGTCGGAGGAAAATAGAATTGGTTAGCCTTGATGATGCGGTCATTGCTCGATTGAAGAAAGGGGAAGAGCATTTTGAGGTGCTTGTTGACCCATATGCAGCAGCAGATATTATTGATGGGAAGGATATAGATGTGATGCAAAGTCTTGCCATTGATGAAATTTTCAAAGATTCTAAGAAGGGCACACGAGCGTCAGAAGAGCCTCTTCAAAAAATCTTTGGTACCCAAAATGTCGCAGAGATTGCAAAACAGATTATTCTGAAAGGAGATATCCAGCTGACTACCGAGCAGCGTCATAAAATGCAGAAGAATAAAAGGAATAGGATTATTGATACCATCGTTAAAAATGCAATGGATCCGAAGACAAAGGCCCCGCACCCACGACAGCGAATTGAACTAGCAATGGACGAGGCTGGAATCCATGTCGATCCATTTAAGCCAGTGAGTGAACAGGTCAAAATCATTATCGAAACGTTGCGACCGGTCATTCCTATTTCCATGGATCATGTGAGAATTTCTGTTAAGATTTCATCTGAATATATTGGAAAAGCATATGGTATTGCTCGTAACTATGGCGCATTGGAGAGGGAAGATTGGCAATCTGATGGTTCATGGATTGGCATTATCAAGCTTCCTGCCGGCATGCAAACTGATTTTTATGACAGGCTTAATGAGGTAACCAAAGGCAACGTATCCACTAAAATTTTGAAGTGATTTATAGAAGGTAATATTTTATGTCTGAAACAAAACGTGAAATAGTTATTCCGAGTCAGCTTTTGGGAGATACTGGAAAAAGCAAAGCTGGTAGTGGCACATTTATCGAAGATGGAAAAATTTATGCTGATACGCTTGGCGTACTGAATAACAGGGGAGATTACATTAATGTTGTACCTCTCAAAGGCCGGTACGACCCGCAAGAAGGAGATTTTGTTATAGGTATTGTTGAAGAAGCTTTATCTGCAGGTTGGCTTGTTGACATCAATGCTTCATCACCTGCGTTTTTACATACAAATGAGGTGCCATGGGACATTGAATTTGGTGAAACCGAAAAATATTTAAATCACGGCGATTCCATAATGGCAAAAATTCAACAGGTTGATGTCCTAAAAAAAATACAAATCACCCTTAACGATCGGAACTTGTACAAAATTAAAGGAGGGCATATTTCTTCTGTTGAACCTTCCAAAGTGCCGAGAATTATCGGTAAAAAAGGATCCATGATATCCTTACTAAAGAAATATACTAGATGCCGTATCTTTGTTGGTCAAAATGGAAGAATATGGATTGATGGAGATGAAGATAGCATCAATAAAGTACTACAAACCATAAAGAAGATAGAGAACGAATCTCTTTCTTATGGACTAACTAATAAAATAGAAGAATTACTAAAAAAAGATTCAAAGGATGTGCATTAAATGAAAACAGACGTTAAATTATTTGAAAACGGAAAACGACTGGATGGAAGAAAACCAGATGAACTTAGAAAAATAAAAATCGAAGCAGGAGTACTTCACCGTGCAGAAGGTTCATGTTATCTTGAATGGGGCAGCAATAAAGTGATCGCTGCCGTCTATGGCCCACGAGAAGCAGTTCCAAGACACACTCAGAATCCATTGAGAGCCATTGTGAACGCGAAATACAATATGGCTGCATTTAGTGTAGAGGATAGGAAAAGACCTGGACCAGATAGACGCAGTAGAGAAATATCAAAGGTTATTAAAGAAGCTTTAGAAAAAGTAATTTTACTTGAAAAATATCCAAGAGCATCAATTGATGTAAATATCGAAGTTTTAGAAGCTGAAGCAGGAACAAGATGTGCAGGGCTTACAGCTGCTGCTGTTGCTCTAGCTGATGCAGGCATACCTATGAAGGATATACCTGTTGCTTGCGCTGCTGGAAAAATAGAAGATCAAGTTGTCCTTGATCTTGGAAAAGAAGAGGACAATTACGGGAGTGCTGATTTGCCTATTGCAATTGCTCCACGAACCGGAGAAGTTCTGCTCTTACAGATGGATGGACACTTGACATTGGAAGAATTTGACAAAGCACTTGATATGGCTATTAATGGTTGTCATGCGGTATCAGAAATTCAGAAACAAGCGATTATGAAAAAATATCAATCTAATGAGGAGGGAGACTAAGATGACAGTTACTCCAGCAATCAAAAGAGATTATTTAGCAAACCTTGCAGAACAAGGAAAACGTGCCGATGGCAGAAAGCTTGACGAATATAGAAATATAGAGATTGAAACAAATATTGTCTCTAAAGCAGAGGGATCGGCCCGAGTAAAAATCGGGAACACACAGGTTATTACTGGTATTAAAATGGATATGGGTGATCCTTATTCAGATACGCCGGATTCTGGTGTTATGACAACAGCTGCTGAACTTATTCCACTTGCATCTCCTGATTTTGAATCAGGACCACCTAGGGAAGATGCAATTGAGCTTGCTCGTGTTGTTGACCGTGGAATACGTGAATCTGGGGTAATTGAAGTCGATAAACTATGTATAGAACCTGGTGAAAAAATATGGATGGTTTTCGTCGATATTCACATAATTGATTTTGATGGTAACTTGTTTGATGCAGCATCTCTTGCAGCACTTGCTGCTTTGATGACTACAAACGTGCCAGTTGAAAGGTTAAAACCAACACTTGAGAAACTTCAAGAGAAATTCCCATCTGTTAAAAATTATTTAGATGAACATCCAACAGATTATCCGTTACCACTTAAAACTCCACCAGTTTCTTGCACATCAGTTAAATACAACGGTACAATAGTTATTGATCCTTCACTAGATGAAGAAGAGATAGCAGAAGCGAGACTTACTGTTGCAACAGACGAAAACGGTGACATTAGAGCAATGCAAAAGGGATTAAATGGCAGCTTTTCTATAGAAGAGATAAAAAAAGTTATTAAAGCATCTATTGATAACGGCAAAGAAATTCGGAAGCAATTATATAAAAGCACAGGTAAATAAATATGGCAAAGAGAACGAAGAAAGTTGGCTCAGCAGGTCGTTTTCAAGCACGATATGGAGTGCGAGCAAGAACCCGCACTAGAAACATTGAACTCCAGCAAAAGGCAAAACATGTTTGTCCAAGCTGTGGCCATAAAACCGTGAAGAGAAGTGGAACCAGCATTTGGCTATGTAGAAAATGTGGAACAAAGTTCGCTGGTGGTGCATATCAACCTAGAACTGAAGCAGGTCAAAATGTAGAAAAAATATTGAAAGGTGAAATAGCACCGCCTGAGATACATAAAGAAGAATAAGGTGAAATGTATGGCTGGATATAGATGTGGATTGTGTAAAAAAAGCGTAAAGTTTGACGTAAAAAATATTGGTATGCAATGTCCATATTGTGGGAGTAAGATTTTTTACAAAGAACGACCAACCGTTGCCAAACGGGTTTCATCAAAATGAAACGCGCCACATTTAAGTTTGTTTTTGATTCTGAAGATGAGGCTAGAGTAGTTGCTGAATCGTTAAAGCCAGAGATAACGCACAAAATTCCTAAGACAAATGCAAAAGTTTCTATTTCTAAAGAAACACTAGATCTAGAAATAGAAGCGAAAGACGTCAGTTCTTTGCGAGCTGCATGCAATTCATATCTTAGATGGATTAACACTGCGCTGGATGTTAAGAAGATAATTTAGGATTTTATAAAAATTCTTTCTTATGCGTAAATTTTTAAATAAGCATTTAATATGAATTGGCAAGGAGATGGGAAGTAATGCTAAAAATTTGTCCCAAATGTGGGGCAGAGAATCCCGATGAAGCATTTTGGTGTGAAAATTGTAAAACAAAGCTTGTAGAAAAAGTTTCTATCGATGGAGAAAAATTACGACCTACCAATAATACAGAACTAGCTAGAGATGAAAAATTAAGGAACTACGTAGTATCGCTACAATCTAAAGAATCTAGAATTCAACCAGTTATTGCTTTCCTAAAAATACCATTGATAATCATTTTTGTTATAGCATTAATTGGATCTTCATATTATTTTATTTCAAATCTTAGCATCGATGAATTCAATTGGGAGGCATATGATTTTCCTTGGGACAATGATAATTTACCATGGGATAACAACGACTTCCCTTGGATTAGTGACCTTTCCATAGATACCATTACTGATACATTGGGGGGCTCTCAAGAATTTATTGATGTGGGTCAATTTAACGAGGATTATTGGTTTGATGGAGATACTATCTATACAAGCGATTGGATTTTCACCATAGACAAAGTTGTCGATTGTAGTTTTGAAGGTATTGTACTAGATACCCACGTATATAATAAAGATGATCTAATATATCATCCTACTGAGATATTCTCACCAATAGACATATTCTTTGGTTATGATGATATCGTAACTAATCCGGAAGATTACACATATAGGGTAGTAGGGCGTTCTTACAGAGTGATTCTATGGGAGATTACTGGTTCTTCATATTCACAAAACTATTTCAGAGCCCATACTTCAAACACACATATTATTCCCCGAACTGAAGAAGTTTTCAATATGCTACCTTTGATAAATGTGAAAGACGTCGTTACAATAAAAGGCTCATATGTCAATGTACATGGAAGACATATTTCTGAAAATATTCAATATTCGTGGGAAACTGATACACTTATCGGAAATTCGCATTGTGAGATTATTCTTGTAGATACAATTAGCATTAGCTGAAATTAAATTAATCTTAAAAATGATTAAACTTCTATAGTTTCTTTTCTACCCGGACCTATGGAAACAATGGCAATTGGAATGTCTAGTTCTTTCTTGATAAATTCCAGATAGATTTGTGCTTGTTTAGGCAAATCGGTAAGTTTCTTTGGACTTTCGACAATATTATCCCAGCCTTTGAACTCTTTGTAAACAGGCTTACATTGTTTTACATCTTCAATACTAGCAGGGAAGTAGTCTATCTTTTTACCTTTCAATTTATAATGTGTACAAATTTTTATAGTTTTTAATTCGTTCAGCACATCAAGCTTCATAATTGCAAGTTTGGTAACACCAGAAATTAGACATGAATGCTTAACAACCACGAGATCAAGCCAACCACATCGCCGTGGTCTACTTGTGGTAGTACCAAATTCATGACCTTTTTCTTGCAGATATTCTCCATCTTTATCAAGCAGTTCGGTAGGTAAAGGTCCTTCGCCTACTCGTGTTGTATAGGCTTTTACAATACCAACAATCTCATCGACATACTTTGGTCTTATGCCGGTACCGATTGAAAAACCACCGGCAATGACATGTGATGATGTAGTATATGGATACGTTCCAAAATCAACATCTAGCATGACACCCTGAGCGCCTTCCAATAGGATGTTTCTACCTTGCTGAATAGCTTTATTCAATTCAATATGAGTGGCTGTTATAAATTCATTCAATCGCTTTCCATAGTTACTATATATTTTTAGAATCTCATTTCTATCAAGTTTTTTATCTATCTTATATGCATCAAGTAGTCGTTGTTTAATTGGTAGAATCATATCAAGTTTTTTACTCAATACCTCTTTATCAATCAAATCTACTGCTCGTATACCATTACGTGCCACTTTATCACTATAACAAGGGCCAATACCTCGTTTTGTAGTGCCAATTTTTTTGTTTCCCAGGTATTGTTCTTCTGCACCATCCAATAATTTGTGGTAAGGCATTATTATATTTGCTCGATCGCTGATAAGAAGTTTAGGCTTGATGCCTCGTTTAGTCAAGTCATCTATTTCTTTGATGAGAATTTCTGGATCTAATACTACGCCGTTAGCAATAACTCCAGTTTTTCCTTGAATTACGCCAGAGGGCATTAAATGAAGTTTATATATTTCATCTTCAACTTTTATAGTATGGCCGGCATTTGCCCCACCCTGGAATCTTACAACATAGTTAGCATTTTTTGAAAAATAATCAACAACTTTTCCTTTGCCCTCATCTCCCCATTGTGTACCGATAACTAATGTGACGGTCATCTTCTTTCACTCATTCGGCAATAGTGATTAGGTACATAAAGATAATGCATAACTCAATCTTATCTGGAAAACGAAGGATTTATAAAATAGGTAGTGTTGGCCAGAGAAATGCCTGATGACTGGGATCAACCAAATATGACATACAATGTAACAAATCTAGATATCGATTTATTGAAAAAAGAGGTTGGCCAAAGGTTTCCTTTTTATGATATGAGATCAAACATAAATGCAGTATTATTTTTCTGTCGTATTGACAAAGAAAATTTAGATGAAAATTTTGAATCTTTGCGCAAATCACTTTCTGAAAAAGGATACATCCCAATGCTGAGATATGAAAAAGGAGAACATATTATTCAAATTATTTTTAAACCAAAATTAAAGAAAAAGCCAGTCTGGATAAACCTTGCATTATTTATTGCAACCGTTTTTACTACAACACTGGCCGGTGCTATCTTATGGGTAGGCAACTATGAATCAGGATTAGAAGGTTTGGAATTTTTTGCAAAAGGTATGGAACCTTTTTATCTCTGGAATGGTTTTATTTACTTCTCGATACCGTTGCTTGCCATACTTGGAATTCATGAAATGGGACATTATTTTGTTTCAAAAAGACATAACTTGGATACATCACTTCCCTTCTTTATTCCACTTCCCCCACCGTTTATTTTGGGTACATTTGGAGCAATCATTTCAACCCATGAGCCGATCCCAAACAGAAAAACATTATTGGATGTTGGCGTATCTGGGCCTATTTGTGGATTTCTTGTAGCAATTCCTGTCTGCATAATAGGGTTATTTCTTATGCAACAAAATCCCATTATAGCAGAGCCTGATCCCAATGCAATAATTATAGTGTACCCTATGCTTCTCCAAGGCCTCAGTAATTTCTTCACAATACCCGCAAATGCGGTAATACACCCCACCTTGTTTGCAGGGTGGGTCGGATGTTTTCTAACTGCTGTAAACCTTCTACCAATTGGTCAACTGGACGGAGGGCATGTTGCACGAGCATTATTCAAAGAAAAACAGAAATACGTAAGTTGGGCAGTGATTATTGCAATAATGGCTCTAAGCTTTTTCTTTAGTGGGTGGTTGTTTTTTGCCATAATTATCCTTTTTCTGATAGGTACGAGACATCAACCTCCTTTAAACGAGATTACTCCGCTTGACACAAGAAGAATATTTATCGGCATTCTTGCATTGATTATTTTTGTATTGTGTTTTGCCCCTATTCCAATGTATGGTTAACTCTTATAATCATGAACATCAATGACGTGACAAAACGCAACAATTTAATACCCTAAAATTGATTCATCACCAGAAGTGTGATACTATGAAAACATATCTAAAAATCGTGTTTAACAGCGAAGGAAGTTCCCCATCAGACGTAAAAGACCAACTGCTTAACATGGGATTCAAAGCAACTAAAGGAAACTATGATTTTGTGTACGATTGGAATGAGGACTCTTCAAATGTAGATGAACTGGTATGGTTTGCTGATAAAGTACACTCGGCACTAAAAGACAACAATGTTTATTTTACAATAGAAACCATTTAGAAGTCTATTGTTTCTTGTTCCGTTTTATGTTTTCTAACGTTTTGCTAAATACGCCCATAAGAGTGTGAAATTCCCATTTAGATGGTATTGCTCGCCCCATTATGCGTTTAAACATTATCTCTGTGTTTTCTTTCTTATGCTGAGGATAATTTATTTCCTCTAACAATTTGGAAAAAAACTCATATAGTTTTTCCTTTTCAATTTTACCAATTTGCCTTTTTTCTTTCGGTGTAAACAAATTCTTTGCATACAGAATATATAGAACCAAGGCTACTGCATGTGATAGATTCAAAGATTGGTATGACTTACTTGTAGGAATCCTAAGCATGACATCGCAGGATGCAATTTCCTCATTATACAATCCATAGTCTTCCCGTCCAAAAACAAGTCCAACCTTTCCATCTATCTCTCCAAGTTTATCAACCAGTTCATCAAGCACCATTGCATTTCTGAGATGCCGTTTGTCGTTTAGGCTTTCGATAGATGATGTTGCAATTAGATAGTCAAGATCTTTTATTGCATCTGTAAATGATGAGAATGTTTTGGCATTGTCCAATATGCTATTAGCATGAACTGCCCGTATATAGCATTCATCATCTAGTTCACAAGGATTTACAAGAAAAAGCTTGTCAAAATCAAAATTCATCATTATTCTGGCGATAGCGCCAATATTGCCCCCATATTTTGGCTCAACAAGAACAACATAAAACTCGGTGATTGTTTCTCACCATCCGATCGAATAAATATCACAATACAGTTTATTTGATTCTTAATTCATCTTCTTTCTCGTTTAACATCTTTTTGTATTTGGATGGAAGATATCTAACAGTATCTTTCAACTCACCGTGTCTCTTAAGGAGTTCTGATCGTTTTTTTGTTTTAAGTTCTTCTAAAACGAATTTTCTGTTTTTCAGGTAACTGTACAGATAATATGCACCAAAAGCAAAGATAATAAGCCCAATAATTACCAAATAGAAATTCCAATCTCCAATATTTTTAATAAATTCTGGCTGATACTCTGCTAAAAAGTAATGGATCAAACTCAATATGAGAATCACTAGACCAATGATGAACATGACAATACTTAGTCCAAAAACATATTCTCTAAAAAATCCTGTTATTTTTCCACTCATCCATTCACCTCAATTAATACGTCTTTGCATATCTCATCCATGTCTTAGCGGGTTGACTGCATACCGGACATGAATCCTTGCATTTCATATCTTCGATGGGCTCCCCTAATGTATTTCCATCTAAAATAGTTTCTACTTCTTGTGCACATTCCTCGTTTCCACACCAGGGGAGTTCAATTATGCCTTTCTTTTCTTTTGCTTCTTCAACCGTTTTAACTCTATGCATATTATTATCGAGAAGTTGCTTTGCATTTTTATATAGTTCAGTTGAAATATCATCAAAAGCATCTTTTATGCTCTTAACTGCATCTTTTTGAGAAACAGAAGTTTTTTTACCAGTATCTCGCCTCACAATAACAACTTCTTTTTTCTGGACGTCCTTTGGCCCAATTTCAACGCGCACTGGTACTCCTTTTAATTCCAAATCATAGTATTTGTTTCCTGGAGTAATATCTCTTTTATCAACGTGAGCTCGAATATTTTCATCTAAAAGTTTCTTACAGAGTTGATCGCATTCATTGAGAACATCTTTCTCTTTATCTTTGAAAATGATGGGAATAATAATGACTTGTTTTGGTGCAACTTCCGGGGGTATAACTAGGCCTTTATTATCTCCATGAACTCCAACAAGTGCACCGAGTATGCGTTCACTCATCCCATAGGTTGTCTGATGGCAATATTCATGTGTTCCTTTTTCAGTTTCATATGAAATCGCATATGGTTTCGAAAAATTATCCTTGTATTGATGAATAGAGCCAAGTTGTAGGGTTCTTCCAGAAGGCATCAATACATCGATACTAATCGTGTAAAAAGCACCTGCAAATTTATCCCACTCTGGTCGCTTACTGAACACGAATGGAAGGCAGAGTTTCTTAAAGAGTTGATTGGCAATTGCCTTGTCCTCCCCTATTTGTTTCTCTGCGTCTTTAAAATCAGTATGACAGGTATGTGCTTCAAAGAAATGGATCTCTCTAACACGAATAAATGCCCGTGTTTGTTTGGTTTCATATCTAAACGTGTTAACAATTTGGAATGTTTTCAAAGGCAAATCAGTATGTGATCGTATCCATAGTGAGAAAATGGGATACATCGCAGTTTCAGAAGTAGGCCGTAACAACCAGCGTTCCTCAAGTTCATTAACACCGGCATGTGTTACCCAATAAACCTCACTTCCAAATCCTTCAATATGTTCTTCTTCTTTTTTGAATGACGATTCAGGAATTAATAATGGAAAATACACCTCTTGATGATCGGTTGCTTCCATCTCATCACGAATGAGTCTATCCACATGACTCATCAATTTCCAACCATAGGGCCGCCAGACATTCATTCCTTTAATTGGATATCTTTTATCGCATAAATCTGCGAGCTCAACAATTTCATTGTACCATTCATTAAAATCTTCGGTTTTCTTGTATTTGGTTTCTGGCATTCAGCGACAACCCACAAACTCAAAAAGAAATAATGCTCTTAAAGATGACGGTTTGAATGAAAATAATTATACTCCTCGTCCCTCTTTTGCTTTGACACGTAATTCTTTTGATCGGCATCTTCTGCACCTTTCTGCTTTTGGTGCATTTGTTGCTCCGCACTTCATACAGATCTTTTTGTTTAATAATCGTGCCTCTGCTTCTGGAAATCTAGCCATATAATAACCGCCTATGTAGTGTATCGGAATAAGCAAATATTATTTAAAGATGATGTAATCAATTTCCGATACAGTATGTTACCCAATCTTGCTGAAAATTTAATATGAACTCACCTAAAATTTATAGAAATATACTTAACTTAGTTCATCTATCCACCGGTGGTGAAGCCTACTTGAAGGGGAAGACGACTTGTCCAGATTGTAAGCATGAATTTGTACTGGACGTACCAGATGATCGTGATAAGCATGATGCAGTTTGCCCCAAATGCAGTCATAAATTCACCATTAAAACAAAATCGTGTAAAGGAAAACCAGAGGAAGAATGTTCATGGGAAGAACACGGCGAACCGCGAAAAACTATTTTATCAGCAATTAAACCATTAACCAGCAAACCAGTAATGGCAGCTATACTTCTCGCCGCTGTTTTTGCATTAGGTGTAACTACCGCAGCATTTTCCGAGACATTCGTAGAAACATCTTTAGGGGTTTTATCTAATACCGGTGTGACTGGAACCGTAGAATTCTTTGTTATTGATCAATCTAACGAGACACTAGGAAGTGTAGAGATAATAATTGATGACATTTCAGGTACAACCAACGAAAGTGGAATCTGCGTTTTTGAAAATTTTACGCTGGGTATACATAACGTAGAAGTTTCCTTTTCAGGATATAAAACACAAATTCATGAGATTCTAGTATTGCCATTTGTTGGATCACGTAATGAAGTAAAAATGGAAGAAGGGATGGGTGAAGATCATATTGCTTTTGATATATTAGGTTGTTCAATTATATTAGCAATATTTTCCGTGTTTGCTCTTCTTGGATCAGTTTCATGCTTGAAACGACAAAATTTTGATGTTGCCATTGCGGGATCGGTAATTGGCATCTTTGTTTTTGGTTTTTTCATGATAGGTTCATTACTCAGCATAATCGCGTTAATTATGATTGTTACATCTAGAGAAGAGTTTGAAAATGGAAAGAAGGGGAAGGTTTTCTAAAACAGTCATTGCATTTTTTGTTTTGTTTTTTTTGTGGGTTGCATTACAGGTTCTAGCTCCAATGTTTTTGCCACAGGACAGTGTTGTGGATTTGACAGGCAATACTGTAATAGCTGACAATGAAGGGGCAATTAGCAAGATGCCGTTTCCATGGAATGCCATTTATTCCACTGGTGACAGTCTATGTCATCAAAAAGCAGAACGGTCATTTTTTATTAATGATAACCAAATGCCATTCTGTAGTCGATGTACAGGTATATGGCTTGGTTTGGCAATTGGTTTAGGATTTATGATTTTCTATAGAATTCAGCTAGATGAGAAATTAATATTTCTAATAATAATGGGATTAGTTCCTATTGGTATCGACGGTCTTGGCCAACTTTTTGGTTTTTGGGAGAGTACAAACGTTATTCGCTTGATAACTGGATTGATGACCGGGATTGTCTGCGGCTTTGCAATTGCATTGATTATTGATGAAATAAAGGAAATACGTCAGGTTAAAAATATCAAAAAGTAGTTAAAAGGGAAAAATTATCTAGTATTGGAGGCATAAGGATGAATATATCTAAAAAAATGACGCTGGTGTTGGCATGTCTATTAATGACTGTTGCATTTTCCATGGTGGCAAGTGCATATTATGATGACTACTATGATAGTACTGCGGCTGCTGGCTTTCTTGGGCTCAGCCTGGTAATGTGCATCGTACCAATAATATGGTTCATAATAGCAATATTAATAGCCATATGGGTGTACAAAGATGCAAATAAACGTGGAAGTAGTGGAGCCTTATGGTTAATTATTGTCATATTAACTGGAATAGTTGGCCTAATAATTTGGCTAGTCATACGACCGCCAATTGGTGGAGAAAAAAAAGCAGCAGACAGTGACAGAAGATGCCCGAACTGTGGTCGCGGAATACCCATGGACGCTAGAACATGTCCATATTGTGGAAAAAACTTTGAGCAAGGATAAATAAAACACAATTAAACAATCTTAAAAATGTGGAAGACACGGTAGGCATACCCTGTTTTTCACAACATCTTATTTTTTATTATTTGTTTTTACTTCTTTTTCGTCTCTTACTCTGTGAAAGAATTTGTGGCATGATTTTTTTAATTACATACCAAAAAATGACAGTTCCATAGATAACACTTCCAGCAACACTAAGTTGCAAATATTGAGAATTTCCAGTTGAATTAACTATTGCCATGTCCATTATCCAGGCAATCGGTAGTTGAAGTATGATAGCAATTAAAAGAAATTTGAATAATTTTCCAGTATGTATCCCATAACCAATATATGCTCCAGTTGCTCCATGGAATAGGATAAGGCCTATCGATCCGGCACCTATCAACAACAGAGCATACGGCTCGCTTGTTATTAAAGAGCTTACAGCTATGATTAAGAAAGGAGTAAACGCAGAGCCGAATCCCAAACCCAAAGACAGTCCATAAACTACTGTCGCTCTTTTTTCTTGGAGTCGCCCTATGTTTAATATTGTTGTTTTCAATAGTTGTGCAAAGAATGCAAGAATAACTATGAATAGTATCGCCCCAGGTAAAGTGAATGATTGTGCAAATGCGGTGATAAATCCCAAGATAATTCCTATTACAAATGTTAAAAAAATATTCTTATCCTTATATAGACCCTCATATCCTTTCAAACTTATATATAATAAAATAAGGGCAGGTATAACGCCGAGAAACAAACTTGCCTGTGGCAATACACTCATAGTAGATTCAAATCGAAATGGGAAAGAATATATTAAAGGTCATCGATATCCTCACAACAAGATTTGAGGAGCTATCATGTTAAAAACACCGGTGATTGTTTTGAACGTAAAAACATACGCTGAAGCGACAGGAAAAAATGCAATGAAACTTGCTGAAATTATGGACAAAGTATCCAAAGAAACAGGAGCTAGTATGGCTATAGCTGTACAAGCAACTGACATTGCAACATGCGTAGAGAAAGTTCACATTCCAGTCTTCGCTGAACATATTGATCCAATAAAACCTGGAAGTCATACGGGTTGGACTTTACCCGAAGCTGTGAAAGCCGCTGGAGCCATAGGCACGCTTATCAACCACAGCGAACACCGATTAAAACTCGCAGATATTGACATTTGTATTACACGAGCAAGGGAACTTAGTTTAGATCATATCGTATGTTCCAATAACGTCTCAACATCAAAAGCAATTGCAACATTATCACCAAATTTTATAGCTGTGGAACCACCTGAACTAATTGGTGGGAACATCTCGGTTACGACAGCTGATCCGGGCATAGTTAGTGATAGTGTAGAATTAGTAAAGGCAGTTGATAAAGGTGTTAAAGTATTATGTGGCGCTGGAGTAAAAAATGGAAAAGACGTCTCAAAGGCCATTGAGTTGGGTGCGGAAGGAGTACTCTTAGCTAGCGGAGTTGTGAAAGCAAAGGATAAAGAAGGCGTACTTAGAGATCTCGCTTCAGGCCTATAAAACACATTTTCTAAAACTGCATTGCTGAAATAGCCATAGCGATTCACTCTACTTATTTAGTTTCCTGATTTTAAATTCCCCAACACCCATGGGTATGATTTCTATCTCATCCCCATCGTTAATATCGTGAGCTTTCGCTAGTTGACTGGGTATCGTCAGCACTAGACTACTACCCACTACTCGGGCCTTTCTTGTTAGAGGCATCTCCCATCCACCAAGGAACAGTAATGTATACCTAAATATATATACGTTTTGGTTTTTCCAAATATATCTAAAAATATTTATCATGACGGAAAATTCTTTTACTAAGTTTCATGTTTTCAAAGCAAAATATTATGAATAAAAACATATTACACCTGCTAGGGTTGAAGCTTTATGAAGATATTTATTGACACTGCAGACCTTGATGAAATTAGAGAACTTGCATCATGGGGAATCATAGATGGGGCTACAACAAATCCTACATTGGTCGCAAAATCTGGACGATCATTCAAAGAAGTTGTCGATGAAATTTTTAACCTTGTTAATGGTCCAATAAGCCTAGAAGTTATCAGCGAAAAAGCAGATGGAATGGTAAAAGAAGCGAAGGAAATTGTTTCAACAATTCCACAGAAACATAGAAAAAACGTCACCATAAAGATACCCATGACTTCTGAAGGGCTTAAGGCAGTTAAATTACTGAGCAAAGATGGAATTAAAACCAACGTCACGCTTGTCTTCTCCGCAAACCAGGCACTTCTTGCTGCAAAAGCAGGGGCAACATTCGTCAGTCCATTCATTGGAAGACTTGATGACATTGGACAAGAAGGCATGCAGGTCATCGAAGAGATCATGGATATTTTTATTAACTATGATTTTAAAACAGAAGTCATTGTTGCAAGTATTCGTCATCCAATTCACGTCATTCAAGCAGCACGACTAGGGGCTCATATCGCCACGGTTCCGCCAGACGTAATCAGAAAAATGGTCAAACATTCACTGACGGATGTTGGAATAAAAAGATTTTTAGACGATTGGAAAAAGGTAAAGAAATAAAATTATTTTTTAATTTTACCAAAATCCTTTTTTCGTTCTTTTGTATCCTTTCCGGTAGCTTCAAATAGAAAGATATTCCACTTTTTTATTACGTTGTAATCGCCGCATATTTTCTTGGGTGGTTCGATATCGACAAAAAGAGAGCTTTTCTCTTGCCTCATGTCAACTTTACCGATACCATCTACCTCAAATATCACGCCTTTAGAAATATCGCCCCTTGCACCAAAATATTTGGCAACAAGTAATCCCACATCTGCATTATGTCCTCTTTTGATTCTGTATTCTCTCATAGATGCTCCCAATCTGAAATAAAAAAACGAAATATTAATGTTTGCGGTTTTACAAACTAAAAGCCTAATGAATTATTGAAATTTGAGTAATAATCGCCTTAAAAGATTGGATTTAAATCCTGTTTTTTCTTCAAGTATTTGCAACATCTTTAGGTCTTCAGGATCCAAGCTTTTTGTGATTAACATAGCCAGAATATAAACGATGTAGAAAAGAAGGAGAATGATAGGAAGCATCCACGAACTAATCGTTATAAAATTCTGGAAAATCAAATAGATGATGCCAATTATTCCCAACGATACCAATGTTGGTTTGATTAGATTTTTACTTAGAGCTTTTGCTCCACTTAATAAATAGAGTTTCCAACTTTGTACCAAGTTGATGGAAGTAAGTGAAATTGCAGAAGCGGTAGCAGCACCTACAATACCAAAAGATGGGATTAATACACCATTTAATGCAATATTTAAAACAG
>CAZYFW010000006.1:0-20661 GCA_964646685.1 uncultured Thermoplasmatales archaeon | reverse complement strand
CCCTCCTTTTTTGCCACCTATTTCTACACCACCACCAGCAAATGATTTGTCACTACCCAGTCCAAATCCTGATTGGCTGATAGGGATAATAGTGCCAAAACTAAAAATTTGGCCGAGGATGCCTTGTTTGGCGTTGATGTCGGTAATTTTATCATATCGCAGGGTTCTTTCTTGTTTTGTAACAATTCCTCCTTTGAAAATAATCCTAAAATTAGAAATAATGTACTTATGCGACCTACGGTACAATTCTACAATTAAAAAACCTATAATCGAGACAGCTATTGTGTATGATGGAATAAAAAGCCCAGTAGTTCCTATATCAAACCCCTGCCAATAAATAACTACAACTCCAACCAATATCACGCCCAAGTACAGGAAAAATATCCTCCATCTAATTGCTATTAATGATGCAAAAACTCCGACGACTATTATGACTATTGCCCAAGCGAATAATATAATTTCAAGAATGGTAAGCTGACCGCTAAAATCAGAGAAGTGTATTAGCCAACCAAACACCACACCCCATACTATCAAAAATATACAAAGGGCCTGGTACTTCATAAACGATAGAGGATGTGGAGAGAGCACTTTCTCTATTTTTTCATTGTTTAATAAGTCTTCTTGGTTCATCTTCGTCTTCCTCAATCTTCTTCAACTTTTTCATATCAATTTTGGTTTTAAATTTATTGGTCTTGTGCTTTAATAGAAGAACGACTACTGTTACAGTCGAACAAATCATCATTAAAAGCGAAATGCTGTTTGAAGCATCAAATGGGAAAAAGAAAAACAATATTCTAGCTAGAACATAAGAGATAGGGATTGCTAAATATGGTAACAATCTCCATCCATCAGGCAACTCGTCTGTAATTTTGATAAGAAGTAGTAGTATATCAGCGATAACCAAAGCTACGATTGAAATAATTGATAACCAGCCAAAGATGGAAAACAAGGCCACATACAAATTCTGGTCAAAAGCAAAAGAGACATAGAAAAACGAATATGACATTAAAAACAAAATAATAATGTATAATGGCTTATGGATTATAAGAGACCATATGTTCTTCAGATCGTACATCATGTTAACCTTTTGACGCTTTTCTTCACCAATATAACTTGGACGTATCCCCATTCCAAGAAAGATTAACAAAAGAAAAAACCCAAAATGTCCAGGATGTAAAAGATCTATACTAAATAAAAATCCAAAGAAATATTGCGAGAAAACATTTATGCTTTTACCAAATGTTATGATTTGTTCTGCGAAAGTATATTTTAATTCTACTAACTCGAGGGGAGTTGAAATTTCAAAACCACCATTCATTAGAAGGAATAAGCAGATAAGCAAAAGAAATGCAGGAATAAAAAAAGGCCCTATGAAAAGGAACGCGTTTGCTAGCCATTCAAATATGCCTTTTTTTTGTTTTTTAGGGGATACCTTTCCATAATCGACGCTTATATAAAATTCTGATATGCCGCTTTTTGTCACTGTATATCCTAAAGCATGGCATATTGTCTGAAAGAGAATGCCAAGAAAATTAGTAAACCTACAAAGCGGTTCATGTTTCGATCTTATTTTGGATAGAAGAAATTTTTGGCTTTCTATAAATGCCATTTGAATGAACCAAAATAATAGGACACCAAGAATTGGTGCCAAAGGTGCAAATATCACGATATCAATAGGCGATCCAGCCATCTCTCTCCGCTATATGATAGTGAGTGCTTTGTATAAAATCTTATCTTTTAGACAACACTCATCTCTATTACGCTCCCGTTATAGTCATATGCTTTCCAAGAAGTTTCATTATAAGGGGTTGCAACAATGATGTGCGCGCGTCCGTGTTTTTGAAATAGCTCAAGATCTGCTTCTGATGGGCGAGGTATGCCTGAAGGGTGGCTATGTGCAGTTCCTACAATACTGAAGTCGATAGGCATCATGTGTAGCTGAAAGATGGCATGAGAATCTCCTGATATCGTCCCTGGAATAAGCACTACTTATGTTATCGTCTTTTTTGTTGCTTCATCAGCTCGCAATAAACCCCCAAATTCTTTTGGATATGTTGACTTGGCAGATTCCAAAATGAGCACCAAACATCTTTTCGTTATATGCCACTGTTTTTTGGAAGCAGGGCTGCTTGTCACCTTATTTTTTTAAAAAATGCATTGAAATTATCGCACCAGCTTTAGTCTGACCATCTGGTAAAAGCTTTCACCAAATCTAATGAATTTTGCTTTTTTTTCAGAACCAGTTATAACAATATCACTTTCTGTAGTTACAGCTTCTGCGTAATTCCCATCTATTACTAGTTTCGTTTCTTTACTTTTGTCTAGAATTTTTACAACTATTTTTTTATTAAGGGGAATGACCCACGGTCGTGCAGAAAGCCTAAATGGTGCAAGTGGGGCAACAATCATAGCATTTACAGACGGGTCCATTATAGGCCCACCAACACTTAAAGCATAACTTGTGGATCCTGTTGGAGAAGCAACGATTATCCCATCTGCTCCTAATGTTTCTAAAAGTTCTCCTTCAACAAAAAGCTGCAAGTACATTATTTTTGCAATCTTTGCAGTTTGAACTGTAACTTCGTTTGTTGCATCAGGAAGTCTTTTTCCGTCTACAATTATTTTTAATTTTGCTCTCTCTTCAACATTATATTTTCCGGCGACTACTTGTTTTAATCCACCTATCGCGTACTTGGATTCAACTTCGGCAAGGAAGCCCATTCCACCGGAGTTAATAGCAAAAATGGGTTTTTCTACTGTCTCCAAAGCCCAAAGAATTGTACCGTCTCCTCCTATTGTAACGACTATATCTGCTTTTTCGTTAATCTCGTTCAATGAATATCCTTTTATCGCTACATTTTTTGCAAAGGTTCTTTCAGCAAAAACCTCTCCTTCACCGCTCAGAAAATCATAGATGTCTTTTGCTAACGAAATGGATTTTTTTACCTTTGGTTTACACACAATCCCCCATTTCATACAGCTTTCTCCTTTCCTTCCGATAGCTTCAAAAGTGGTGTTAATTTCATCAATAGAGTTGGGTGTTTTAATACAAGTGCCTTTACCAAACCAAGTGTACTAATTTGATCGAATTTATAATCTTTTAATGAATCAGCAAGCATGTTGAAAGTCTTATCTTCCATGTCAAGCATAATCTCTTTTACAAGATAATTCCTTTTTATCTTCTTTCCAAAAGCCTCTTTCCAACGTTTTTCATATTCAGAAAGAAAATCTGCACTGAAATCTTTTGCTTTAACTGCTTTTCCGATTACTTCCCCCGCTATTTTCCCGCCTTCTAAACAATGCGTGAGCCCTCCGCCAGTAATAGGGTCAACATGTCTCGCAGCATCACCAACTAAAATAAGATTGTTTCTTACTGTATCAACAGGATTTGCGACAGGTACAGCCCCTGCAAGAAAACGAATAGGTTCGCCTTTTTTCAACTCTGGATGACTATCTATAAAATCATCAAGAAGCTTCTTAGCCATGCCCGCTTCGCTAAGACTGGCAAGCACACCAATACCTACATTTGCAACGTCTTTCCCCTTAGGAAATACCCAAATATATCCACCAGGTGCAATTTCTTTTCCTAGATAAAAGTCACAATAAGCATCTTTACAACCAATCCCTGTAAGCGTGTATTGGGCACACGTTTCCAGATCCTTTGTTTTTAAGGTAGTATCAATTCCACCCCATTGTCCAATTTTTGATTCAACACCATCAGCACCGACAATAATATCTGCTTCAATCTCAATTTCCTCATCAAAATGCTTTACCTTAACGCCTTTGATTTTCTCTCCATCTTTTAAAAGCCCAATTGCTTGTGCATTCATCATAATCTTGACGCCTGCTTTTACTGCTTTTCGCGCTAATTCTTGATCAAAAATATCTCGATACACCACATAGCCCGTTTCATTCCCTGCCATATCTGCGGAAAGTTTTACCATAGTTCCATCTGGAGAGTATATTCTTGCGCCTTCCATTTTACCTGCAATCCATCTCTTACCGTCCAACATGTCCCACTCGTCGATTTTTCTACTAATTCCTTCACCACAAAGAACTGGTACACCAACCTCTTGTCTGCGTTCTATAATAAGAACTTTCGCTCCTGATTCTGCAGCAAATCTTGCAGTGACACTCCCTGCAGGTCCACTTCCAACTATAACAACATCATATTTCATAACTGGTACGCCTCCTCCCCGCTAACTGCTCCAACAGGGCATATTCTTATACAAATAGCACAACTTATGCATTTTTCTTCATTTACAAAAGCTCTACCACCACACATAAACATTGCATCTTGGGGACATACAGAAATGCATCCTCCACAAGCTAAGCATTTTTTCCTGTCTACTCTTGCTTTAGGCTTTCCCATACGACTCACCTTTTACAGTTCCTGAGGCTATTAGATGTGCCACACGTATTGGTTCTGGCACGACACCTCGTATAGTAGAAAGCTTTATTATTTCTTTTGCCTCCTCGATAGAGATGCCTACGCTTTTTACATAAATGGGATTGTGTGGTGTTTTTACCTTATGCAACTCCCCTTTCTTCATCAGATCAAACCGTTCGTTCCAATCTTCAAAGTTCTTCTGCAAAGCAAGCTTTATTTTTTCAAAGTCTGGTTTATCTCTTGTAATAGTTATAACTGGAAGCTCTGTAGATACATAGATTTCTTCAATATCAACAACATTAAACCCACCAAGTGCTATCCCATCGAGCATCATGGCCCTCAACTGTTTTCTATGTCGTGTATTCTCTATCATTTCTTTACAAACATATGTTGCATCTTTTCCATCCACTGAAACTTGATTTTTCATTACGCCTTCAAGATATTCTCCGCCACGCATAATGACACCAATTACTGTACAATATTTTTCAGTAAATGTAAACGGAGAATCATCGATGCCAAGCAACCTAATTTGCTGTTTCATCCAAAAATAAAACTAAGAGACATGCTAATAATGTTTCGACAAAACCTACAATAGAGGCAAATCTCCTGTAACTTGATCTATAATATTATTTGGTGCTGGCCCAATACCTAAAACTGTTTTTGTTCCAGCTGGTATCTCGGTATGCCCTGCATCCGAAATAATTGATGTTGCAATCTCAAGACTTTCTGCCTTCATTTTCAATGGGAAAAAATCATCTAGTATATCAACTCTTACGACTGCTTTCTTTGCCCCTTCATTTTGCCACTTGGAGAACCATTTTGGCTTATGTTTTTTTGTGGAAAGTGCACAATCAACAGCCGCATGAGCAACCTGGGCAGCAAGTTTTCCAGGCGAAAGTTTCAAATCTTTTCTGGTAACAATCACCATTTTATATTCAAAATCCATCTTACTCTCCATCTATTTGAACGGCCTCTTGGAGCGACTCACGCCGCCATTTTTCTCCCATCTCCTCAGCTTTATCTTTATCGACTAGCCCTTTAACTAACAAAGTCTTATCTTCCTCTTCTATATGCTTTAGAGGAACACCAAGATACTTGTTACCAGATTTTATAATCATTATATCTTTTTCTATTGAAACACTTTCTCCTTTTTTTCGTCCAATGCGATCTAAAACAAAACGACATAATAGGCCTGTTTTGTATGTTTCCTCTTCTTCGATTTCTTCCATTTTTTTACGCTTACTTCTAGAGAAAAAGAACACTCCAAAGTTGACGGCCAGATCTGATAAAATCCTAGTAATCATTGCATTCCACAGCCTCAGTATCCGCGATTCTATTATAAATCTTTGGAGGGATATCCCTCAGCAACATGAAAGATCACTATGATGTAGCGGTAATTGGTGGAGGCCCCATCGGCGGCCATACTGCAAAAGAATTTGCTAGTGGTGGAGCCACAGTTGCGCTCTTTGAAGAACACAAAGAAATCGGCATGCCACTCAAATGTGCCGGTCTAGTAACTTCAAAAGTATTTGATTTCCTTGACTTTTCAGAACAAAATGTTATAGGTAATAGAATCAAAGGAGCACATATCCACTCTCCTTTGGGAAATGTGTTGACCATCGGAGGAGATCGGATTCATGCTCTTGTTATCGATCGTGTACAATTTGATAAAAAAATTATAAAAACCGCGAAAGACAGCGGTACCGATTTATTTTTAGGAAGTAAAATAACATCTTTTCAAAAAAAGAAACAAAACATCAATTTAACAACATCACAAGATGGCCGAGTAACCTGCAGTCTTTTAATTGGTGCAGATGGCCCTCATTCAAAGACGAGGGATCAATTCAACCTTCCACAACCAACTGAGATGTTAAAAGGAATTGGTGCAGAGATAACAAATATAGATTTAGATCCAGATTTTGTGGAAATTTTTCTTGGAAATAACATTGCACCCGGATTTTTTGCATGGATTATTCCTAGTAATGAACAGGGCACCGCCGCAAGAGTTGGATTGTGCACAAGGTCAGACGCCCCGCAACCTTCAAAACATTATTTTTCAAATCTTTTTACATACAAACATGCCTTGCCCTTCCTAGAAGGCACACATATTTTAAAAAAAACAGGAGGAGTTGTTCCAATTGGGGGACTAAAGAAAACATGCACCGCAAACATGATGCTTGTTGGCGATGCTGCTGCGCAAGTTAAGCCATCATCTGGTGGAGGCATTTATACTGGGCTTCTTTGCGCAAACCATTGTGCGTCAGTAGGTTTAGATGCGTTGGAGAAAAACAATTTCAGCCAAAACATACTTAGACGATACCATAAATTATGGACATCAGACATTGGAAGAGAGCTTTATTTAGGAATGAAGTTTAGAAGCATATTCAAACGTCTTAGCGACGAGCAAATAGATAAATACATCCAAAAATTTCAAAACCCAAAAATTACCAAGATAATATCAGAATATGGTGATATCGACTACCCTTCAAAATTGGTAAAACCTTTATTAAAAGCCTCACCATCTCTTTTGAAATTAATCCCCAATATAATCAAAGAATAATTGTAATTGCTATTTTGAAGAGGGCGGTGGTGGCACGTAGTAATCCTGCTCTTCGTAATCTTCGATGCCTCGCTCATCTTTAACGACCATAATTTTCCTTCCTTTCCGTTTCTTCCTAAGAATAAGAATTACAGTAACTAAAATGATAACGATGACAAAACTAACAATACAAGGTATAAAAATGCCTAAAACAAAAAGCGAAGAAGGTATAATCTTACAGTCTACATAATCTTCGAGACCAGATTCAGATGCATTAAAGGCAACCTCTATATATTGTCTGCCGTCATCTAACGTTCCGGTTGACAGTCGTTCTAATGAATCCTCAGCATCAACGGTTGTTCCATAAGGAAATATAATCCTGTATGTCACATCTTGGTTTTGCACCCCTCGAAACGAAAAATTTTGACTAGAGATTTCAAAAGCAGGGGAAATGAACGAGAGACTAGACGTCATAGGATATGAACTATGGCTATATGAGTTTACTTTTATCGGTCTGCGACTAGCCATACTTGTAATATTTACATCTATTCCTACAGATTCATCAAAAACATCTTGGTTGACTTTCCCATCAATTTCCAACGACTGGGAGAAAATGTTTTCCATTCTATTTGTAAAAATATTTGCTTCGCCTGTTAAAAACTCATTCACTTCTTCTTCGCTAAAAACCTGTTCCTGTAAACATAATCTAAAAGCATCGGCATTTAAGTAATCTAGAGATACTTTTTCAGGCAGAGTAAATTCATCTGGTAATGTTGTTACATTATAGTTACGATTTTCTTGTAAGAATAGTCCTACACTCAATTCAGTTTTTCCTGTGAATAGGCTAAGTAAATTTAAGTCAGCACTTTTCATTTCAATTTCTACAACAGCATTTATGTCTTGCTCAAAGTATCTGGGAGAGACTTCCGATTGAAATTCACCTGCAATTTGAGCACTTCGATTCCAGGTATAGTCATTCCTTCCGTCTAAGCGTAATTTGTCAGGTAAATAAAGCGTGCATGTATATTGATAACCAGTTTCATCAAGACCGCCCCCAAAATTAACATCATCGCTAGAAATATTTATCTCTGCACCAGCATGGGCAAGACCAAATATTGCACGGGCAGATTTTCCACATATTTCCAAATTTATATCATCGTCTGTTAAAATTGCGTTTATAGCAGGGTCGTTATCCATTTTTGTTATATTATATGGAGGTGTACATCCTATTGTTGTTTCATTATTCCAGCTAAATACCATATTGAGAGTTTGATTAAAAGCCGAATTTTCAATGGCCGATATGATTGTGTCTTCTACAGGCGTTATTGCATTCTGACGAAATGTTTCCCAGGAAATCATCCCATTATTTTCAAACAATCTGATTCCATCCGATGGCACAAATTCTAACTCAGTAATAAAATCCGGCAAAATTCCATAATTTCTGATATCGACGTTTCTTGCTAGAATATTAGATGTCAAACCAATTTGCTTAGTATTTTTTGCATCTAGCACAAAATCTAATTGGATATCTTCTGCCTCCAGTCTACTTGTTGTAGGCTCAACTAATTTTAAGCGCAGTTCAGCAGCAGTTGTTGGGTGTAATCCTTGCCCGTTTTCTACTTTCCATTTCATCCTACCCCCATTGATTTCAACATTTGCATAACGAGGAATCATAGATGCAGGTAATGTCATTGCATAGGTGTTGTTCCAACCTTGCTCTGCATAAAAATCAAAATCGTAAGACACCACTGCATTCATATCCAAAACACCATTGACAAAATCATGGATATTTATGGTGTCATTCAGGTTGAAAAAAGAAGTAGTTAGTTCAACGCCAAATTCATCATAAAAAACATCATTTTCATAAGTGGGCAGTTCGTCTGTTACAACAACCATTGCGCTTTCAAAAGTCTGTTCTATTTGACTTTTTAACATATCTTTCAGAGCATATTGTATTACCGACATTCTAGTCGGGTTAGTGATTGCAATTGTTGCTATTTCTTCGCTAGTATAACTGGTTCCTAACGCAGACAATGTTATCTTGCTAACCTCTGCAGTAACACTTATCTTTAGATCAGTTGCTGTTTCTAAGTCGATATCTATATTTGCATCTGCCTTGCTCTCTATTTCATCGGCGGCAACTTCTGCAATTAAGAACGAAGAGAAAATCAATACTATTATCACCAAGCCTAATTTACGTAAATGCATTACATCCACACCCATTAAAAAACTAAACATATGCCCTTATAAAAACTTTCTTACGAAATCACTAAAAACATGTTTGCAATTTCACTAGTCATACAATGTATATTATTGGTGGAACTGCATCAAAAACAATTGCAGAGGAGTTATCCAATTTACTCCATGTACCTTTAGCAGAAATAACATCTAAACGCTTCCCAGATGATGAACTCTATGTCCGTATTTCAGACGATATTTCTGGAGAGGACGTCGTCATCGTTCAAACTACATATCCTGATCCCAACATTATAGAATTGTTTCTTTTGCAGGATGCAGTAAAAGAAGCTGATGCCAAGGAGATTACGGTTATTATCCCGTACTATGGGTATGCTCGACAAGATACAAAATTTGAAGATGGAGAGCCAATAAGTGCAAGGGCAATTGCCAATCTGATCAGCGTGCATGCTGATAGGGTTATCACTGTTGATCCACACAAAGAGCACATACTTGATTTTTTTAATGTACCTGCGTTCAGTTGTTCTGCTGTTGAAGAAATTGCCAAACATCTAAAAGGAAAAAATATTGATATGGTTCTTGCACCAGACAAAGGGGCACTGGATAGAGCAAAACAAGCATCTAAAATTATAGGATGTGATTTTGACTATATGGAAAAAACTCGCATCAACGGCACAACTGTGGAAATTAAACCAAAAATCCTCCAAGCAAAAGGAAAAAATGTTGCTATTGTTGATGACATCATCTCAACTGGTGGAACGATGGCCAAATCCATAAAGGAATTAAAAAAACACGGTGCCAAAAAAGTCTTTGTATCTTGTACTCACGGCTTGTTTGCAGGTAATGCAATTAAAAAACTTACTTCTGCCGGCTGTGATGAGATTATAACTACAGACACCATAAAAAGTGATTTCAGCAAAGTCAAAATTGCACCATGTTTGTCGCAATTTTTTAAATAAAATACTTAGATAAGTTATTTATAAGACTATAGATTTACGAGTGTGAACTATCCCTAGGTGAAACAATGCGTAAAAGGGCACAGAGAAGAAGTAAGCCTGCAGAAGAACCAAAGCACATTATACAGAGAGTAAAACCAGTTACAGAAGAAAAATCATCAACTTTAAAGAAAAATTGGTGGGTCGCCGTATCATTAGTTGGTATCTTCTTCTTAGTTCTATTATTCAATGCATATTTCAATATTGCTAGTGGAGATGCAGTTAATGCTGAAGGAAACGGGCTTGATAAATATTATTTGTCCGGTCCTGACCCTTACTACAATATGAGACTCGTTAATGAAACTCTCTATGGCGAAAATTCAGGTACATATCCATTTTATAGTGAGAACGATCCTCTTCTAAATTACCCACTTGGAAGAACGGGGTCTCGTCCACCGTTACTCAATATGATGGCCATCGGCTTTGGCCGATTTCTGACGCCATTCATGGATGAGGTTGATGCCGTAGGTTATTCTATGCAGTTTATACCCGCTTTATTTGGCGCTCTTCTCGTTTTTCCTGTATATTTTATAGGCAGAACATTGTTCAATAAAAAAGCAGCACTTATTGGAGCTATGTTCATAGCGTTAATTCCCATTCATATTAGTTCCGGTCACGGTTCTGCCTATTCATTATTCGATCACGATTCATTCAACTTATTATTGTTTTTCCTGACGTTTTTATTTCTTATAAAAAGCATCAAAGAGAAAGACGCCATGAAATCGTCTTTATTTGCCCTTCTCGGCGGAGTATCTTTGGCCGCCCTATCTATGACCTGGACTGAAGCCCAATTCCTTTATGTTGTCATTGCCGTGTATGCAATCGTCCAAATGATAATAGATATATTTACAAGTAAGATAGAATCGCGTGTACCGCGAACCATGTTCATTGTTTTATTTTCAGGATATCTTGTATCCTTGCCAATTCGTTTAGCACAAGGCGGCTACGGAACAGACATCCCCTTTTTCTTATGCTTGGGCGTTGCAGGGTTTGGTGTAGCCTATTATTTGTTTGGTAGAAAAAAAATACCATGGACTCTTTCTTTGCCCGCCATCTTCGGTGTAGGTGCTGTTGCTTTGGTATTCCTCTACTTTATCAAAGATTTATCAGCATCCTTTCCGTCTCTCTCTCCTCTAACTAAAATTTCAAATATAATATATGGTAGTGGAATTTACGGTAGCAAAGTCGCAATGACCATTGCAGAGGCAAATACTTACCAAATCAGCCAGACAGTGATGTCATTTGGTCCTGCTTTGTTTTGGCTTGCATGGGCTGGTCTCATACTTGTTATGTACTATTATTACAAAGATCAACAACGCAGAGACTTTCTTTTTATTATCGTTATATTTTTTATATATACATGGTTGACAAGTACAGCAGGCCGTTTTCTTAATGACATGGTACCATTGATTGCCATACTTGGTGGATGGATTACTTGGATCATAGTGGACAAGGTTAATTATCGACAGATGTTGAGAAACATCAGAAGTGCAGGCGGGGGCTTTCATGGATTAAGAAGAGGAATAAAAATTCTTCATATTTTCGGAATCGTTTTCATAGCATTACTTGTCATTTTTCCCAATGCATATTTTGCATTTGATGCAGCGGTCCCTGCAATAAAGAAGAATGATGTATTTGGAGAAGACCTGCCAAGCGGGGCATATGGTTTAGGTTTTTACAAGGAGCGATATTGGACAGATGCTTATAATTGGCTGGCTAATCAGGATACTCATATTGCCAAACCAGCTGACAAACCGGCATATATCTCATGGTGGGACTATGGATTTTATGAAGTGGCAATAGGCGACCATCCTGCAGTAGCAGACAACTTCCAGGATGGTATAGAACCTGCGGCAAACTTCCATACTTCAACAAGTGAAAAAGAAGCAATTGCAGTTTGGGTTGTACGATTGTTAGAAGGAGATCGTGCAATCAATAACCAAAAAATCTCGCAAGCTGCTGCAGACGTGCTAGAAAAATATCTTGGCAACAACACTCAAAACATTACGACATGGTTTGAAGATCCTACTAGCTCTCCATCATATCTTTCTCCTATTGGTAAAGAATATGATGAAGAACTTAGTCAACAATATCTTGTTGGTGGGCAATATACCATGAATGCTGTTTACCATGACGTTACATCCCTTATAATAAGTGAATTAGATGATGAAGGAATTACATGGCTTTATCATGATCTTCAAGAGGCCACAGGAAAAAGCATTCGTTATTATGGTGTTGAAGCCTATGACAAACAAATTTTCAGAATTTTTGGATTTTTAGCAGATAAAAGCCTGATGTTGCCCGCGTTACAATCTGCTGGCTTGTACAATGCTGAGGATGATTTCATACAACTAAAATTCATCACACAAGGTCAAACCGAATTGACACATGAGGAACTTAAAAATAAGACCAATGACCAAATACGAGAAGACCCGATTGTTAATACAAAAGAATATTACAAAGACGCATACTTTGAAACCATGTTTTATCGAACATATGTGGGAGTAACTGAAGGAACATCAGGCAGTTTGAGTGAACCAAGTTATCAATTCCCGTGCTACAATATGAGACACTTTTGTGCCGAGTACATTTCCGAGTATCCAAAGTATTATACTTCCCCAGGACAAAGTGCAGTTGTAATAGCAAAATACTATGCTGGAGCTTATGTTAACGGATCCGTTACATTTATGGGTGCACCTATTGACGCACAAGTAATCGTTCAGAAAAATATTAGTCATTATGGTACCGAGATACCTATTGACCACGACTCAGATACAACATCGAATGGTGAGTTTAATGTAATAGTTCCAGCTGGCCCAGTAAGATTGCAGATAGTTAAATTTAAAAACACCATATATGAGATCATTCTGAAAAATTTGACATTTGATAGTACAACTGATCTGGCATTATATTCTATTTCTGATGATGATGCAATGCGAAGATCTGATACCTATACACGATTTGTCAACATTAGTATTGATCCTGCATCAATTGAAGGTTATGTATATATTAATAAAAACGATGCAGAGGGATATAATGTCTCAATTGATGAACCTCTCTCAAACGTAGAAATTGCTTTGTATAACAGAGAAAACGACGAATTAAAAGCTACTGTGGTCACTGGCGATGATGGCTATTATAAATTTTCAGACGTTGAACCAGGTCTATATTCTATTGTAGCAGAGCTCGATGGGTTTTCCATTCATGATATACTTAACGAACCCATTAAAATCCAGTCCGGTATTAATTTTTATAACATGTCTAAACCAAAACTCTCTGGAATTGAAGGAACAGTATATTTTGATTCAAACAACAACGGAAAATATGATGCAGGTGAGGAGATAAGCGGTGCAGATGTTGATATGGTCTACAAGAAAACTGCTATAACAGCAGCAACAGATGATGAAATCTCTGTCGGTACAGTACAAACAGAAAGCACAGGAGCCTATACATTTTCATCACTAAATCCTGGAACATATGTCATTCGCGCATCAAAACTTGATGAATATACATTTGAAGAGGAAATCGTGCTTGAAGAAAATACAACAACATCGCACAACATTTCGATGAACTATGCTCCAGTAACAGTAAGCGGTCATACAACATCAGATTCAACCAACATCGGAAACATCTCAATCAGTTTTACAAAAGATGAATCTGTTGAAGACGTTGAAAATAATACTGCTGTTCCTGGTACAGTAACTTCGGATATTGACGATGGGTCGTACACTATTGATCTGGTGCCAGGTTCATATAATGTAACAGTTGACCGGGTTGTTAATGAGAGCGGTCAGGACGTTACTTATATTTTTACTGGAAAATTGGAGCTAAGTATAGGTGAAGGAACTAGAACATATAACATTGCCATAACAAAAGAAGAATCTTAGTAAAATAAATGGTTAGGAAAATCCTAACCAAATTTTATTTAATCTTATTTCAAATACTTTTTAGTATGCTTAATTTAAATGAGGGGCGAAATGCAGTTGAATTCGCAAGAGCGGTTGTAGAAGCATTTGTTAAAAATAGAGCAACTCCATCTGCTAATCTTTCTGAATTATTTAACCAAGAGCGTGGCGTTTTTGTAACGATTCATACTCACCCTCTTCACAATTTACGAGGGTGCATCGGCATACCACAGCCGATCATGCCTTTAAAGAAAGCCATCATTGATTCAGCAAAATCGGCCACAAGAGACCCACGTTTTCCCAAGTTGAACCAAGATGAACTTGATAACATTATTATTGAAATTACTATTCTCACGCAACCCGAATTAATTGAAGTCGATCAACCCAAAGAATATCTCTCTCATATTGAAATTGGACGCGATGGGCTTATTGCCGAACAAGGATTTTTCAAAGGTTTGTTATTGCCACAGGTTCCGATAGAACAACAATGGAATAAAGAAGAATTTCTTTCTAATACATGCATGAAAGCAGGACTTATGCCGGATGCATGGTTTGATAAAAACACAAAAATTTTCAAATTTAGTGGACAAATATTTTCTGAAACAGAGCCAAGAGGAGAAATCAAGGAGAAAAATCTAGATGGATCTAACAATTGAAGGAAAAGCATATATCAACGGAGCGTTTGAACATTGTTGTATCGGTATTACAGATGGAAGGATATCTGATATTAAAAAAATACTAAAGTCAGATGAACACTACAATTTTGGTAACAAACTAGTTCTTCCTGCTGGAATAGACATTCATGTCCATTTCCGCGATCCCGGTTTTCCTCACAAAGAAGATTTTTCTACCGGATCGATAGCTGCTGCTTTTGGAGGTATCTCTTGTGTTTTTGATATGCCAAACACAAGACCACAAACTACAACAACAAACGCACTATTGGAAAAGAAAGATATTGCAAAAAAGAAAAGCTTTACTGATTTTGGGCTATATGCGGCAATCACTGACAACAATATCGAAAAAATAAATGATCTATCAAAGTATTGTAGCGGATTTAAAATATTTTTAGGTAATACCAATAACTCAATCCGATTAAGTGAACAGAAATTAAAAGATGCTCTTTTTAAAGCACATCAATCAAATAAAATCACTTTAATCCATGCTGAAAATGAACAATGTTTAAAGAAAAACAGGATAGTTGAACATGATTTAAAAGATCATTTACGTGCCCGCCCCTCAGCTTGCGAGGAAACATCCATCAAAAACATTATAGATATTAGTAAAAACATCCCCTCGGAGGTCCATGTTTGCCATTTGTCTTCATGTGAAGGCTTTGAACTGTTAAGGGTACGACCAAAGAATCTCAGTGTTGGAGTAACCCCACACCATCTCTTTTTTGATATTGGTAATATTGATTCAAAATGCTCGTTTTATAAAGTCAACCCTCCAATTAGATCAAAATTTGACAGAGAATCTCTCTGGAATGGTATTAAAAACGGTTTCATCGACGTTTTAGAATCAGATCACGCTCCGCATACTTTAGAAGAAAAAGAGAGCAAGTTTGACCAGGCGCCTACAGGACTTCCTGGAGTGGACGTCATGTATCCTTTATTTTTGGCGGAAGCAAAAAAAGATCACTTGAGTTTTAGTAAACTTCTCTCTCTCCTCTGCAAGAGACCAGCAGAGTTAATGGGTATTCCAAAAGGTAAAATAGAGGTTGGCCTAGATGCAGATATTGTCGTGGTAGATCTCAAAAAAGAATGCAAAATAGAGACAGAGAACCTCCACTCAAAATGCGGTTGGACCCCTTTTGAAGGGCAGTCTGCTATATTCCCATCACATGTTTTCGTTAGGGGGGAAAAGCTTATAGAAGATCATGAAATCCAGGTGAAGCAAGGATTTGGCAATTTTGTCGGAGAGTAAAACATGTTTGATATGTTCCCTGAATGGTTTCAAATATTTTTTGGTTCTATGATACCTTGGGTTGAATCAAGATATATCATTCCATATGCCATATGGGAATCTGGGCTAAATTGGCCCTGGTGGCAAGCAATTCCGTTAGCAATACTTGGCAATATGTTGCCGATACCATTCGTTCTTTTGTTTTTTAAGTTCATTGAGAAGTTTTTGAGGAGATTTGGGTTTTGGACAAAAATCATGGATTGGCTTTTTGAGCGCACTAGAAAAAGAGCAGACAGCAAAATTAGAAGATATGAGACACTTGGTTTACTGGTGTTTGTAGCAATACCTCTCCCGTTTACCGGTGCTTGGACGGGCTCACTTATTGCATATCTTTTTGATTTGAAATTCTCAAAATCACTTATAACAATATTTATAGGAGTATTAATTGCTGCAACAATAACAACAATTCTTTATTCAACAGGACTAATTCTATGGTCGTCACTTAATGGTTAGATTATAGGTATATTTATGGACGAAGAAATAAAGATATTGGCCCGTAAAACGGTTGATAAAATCTACCGAAAAGTAAGAAAAGCATCTATCACTGAATTTCATAAACTTGGTAATAATATTGGCATTGGTGCTGATGGCACTCCAACAAAATATGTCGATAAGCTTGCTGAAGATGTTGCAATAAATTTTCTTGAAAAGTCAAAAGTCAAGGTTAATATATTGAGCGAGGAAGTAGGTTATCTGGATTTTGGGGGAGAATATACTTTTGTTTTAGATCCTGTGGATGGAACACGCAATGCATATCGAGGCATTCCATTCTACTCCGTCTCTCTAGGCATTGGCAAATCTGCACTTAGTGATATCGAATATGGAATAGTAAAAAACATTCCAACAGGAGATGTCTTTGTTGCGGAAAAAAACCAAGGTGCCTTTCTTAACAACAAACGCATTGCTGTTCCAGAAATTCCTGATAAAGAGTTGCTCTCATCTTTAACATTAGGTATAACTTTCGATAAAGTTACGCTTTCTCTTGCCAAGAAAGATAAAGTTCGCTCCCTGGGCTCTGCGTCACTTGAAATGTGTATGGTTGCAACTGGAGCATTGGATTTTTATGTTGTAGGTAAAGAATACCTTCGCGTGATTGATATTGCTGCATCTACGCTTATCTTACGGGAAGCTGGTGGCGTTGTGACTAATATCTTAGGTGAACAGCTTGACATGCCCCTCAGTTTAGATGAGCGGACAAGTGTTATTGCTGCCTGTAATGAAGATGTAATCCACAAGATTTTGTTATAACGTAAATATTTTATATAGTTGAGTTTCATTGCGGGTCAAATGACGATTGCTGATGATCTCATAAATAAGGTTGCAAAGAAAAAATTACATTTCTCTCTATTGGATCCGGATAAACAGAAGCCAGTAGCTGCAGGTTTTTTAGCAAAAACGGCAGAGGATGCAGGCAGCAGCGTTATTATGGTCGGTGGCTCTACACTGATTTCGCAACAACAGGTTGATGAAACAGTAAAAGCAATCAAAGCCAATACAAGCATACCTGTTATTTTGTTTCCATCCGGTGCTAAGTTTTTGAGTAAATATGCTGATGCAGTGTTTTTCATGAGCTTGCTGAATTCCAGAAACCTGGATTATGTCATTAGAGAGCATGTTAAAGGGGCACCATTTGTCAAACAATCTGGCATTGAACCAATTTCCATGGGGTATGTGATTGTTGAGCCAGGTATGACAGTTGGTAAAGTTGGTGAGGTCGACTTAATTAAGAAAGACGATATTGATACTGCCGTAGGCTATGCTCTTGCTGCTCAGTATTTGGGGATGAATTTTTTCTATCTTGAAGCCGGTTCTGGTGCTTCTTTTGCTGTCTCAGATGACATGATTTCAGCAGTGAAAAAAGACATTGACATTCCTCTAATTGTCGGTGGTGGAATTAGAGATGCAAAAACTGCTGGTCGAAAGGCAAAGGCTGGCGCTGATATTGTAGTTACTGGTACAAAACTAGAGGAAGAAAAGAATTTGAAAAAAGCATTGAGTGATATAATAAAATCTATTGAGGAATAAAGTTTCATGAAAGTTTTACTTAGTATCGGGGGAGCATCAGGTGGTATCTATGGTGTTAGGCTGCTTGAGGAATTAATTAATTCTAAAGTTGAATTACATTTGATTGTTTCAAATGGTGCAAAAAAAATAATTGAGCATGAAACAAACTATACTTTTGAAGATATAAAAAAGAAAGTTGATTTTTGTTATGATAACACAGATATGTTTGCTGGTCCTGCAAGTGGATCTTTTAAAATTGATGCCATGGTAGTTTGTCCTTGTAGTATGAAAACCCTTTCTGCTATTGCAAATGGCTATGGAGATACGCTTACTTCCAGGGCTGCCAGTTGTTGCCTTAAAGAAGAGCGAAAACTGATTCTTGTGGTGCGTGAAACACCGTTGGATTTACCAGGTATTAAAAATATGCTGTCCGCAAAACAAGTAGGAGCAGCTATTCTTCCTGCAATGCCGGGATTTTATCATAAACCAAAGAAAATAGAAGATTTGGTGGATTTTATAGTTGGTAAAATCTTAGATCAATTAAATATAAAGCACATCCTTTTTAAAAGATGGAAGTAAACTAATTATTACTCCTTTTAACTCTATCAAATCTTAATATTAAATAGGCTATTGCTGTGGCAACTATTGGTAATAAATAATTACCAAGTCCTATTATTAACCCAATCGAAGCCATAACCCAAAGACTTGCTGCTGTTGTTAATCCTTTTACGTCTCCCCTTAATGCAATAATGCTCCCTGCACCGATAAAACTAATACCAGCAACTATGCCTGCTGCAATTCTTGTTACGTCGGCAGAGTCACTGACATTTTCTGGCAATAGATAAAAAGATGCAATCGTAAAAAGACAGGCACCCATGCATACAAAAATATGCGTTCTTAAACCTGCAGGTTTATGACTTATTTCTCTTTCGTAACCAATTATTGCCCCCAACATTGCAGCAATAAGTATTCTTAGAACAAACTCAGCTTGACTTGTAAAATAGCTTAGATCTACCCCATCCAACATAATAATTGATATTATTTTTTATATATTAAAAATCAACGCTCAAAAAGATATTTAATAATTTATTTTTCACAAATCTTAACAAAGTTTTTGAAAATTTGTTCACCAAACTCAGTATGTTCAACCTCAGGATGAAACTGCAGACCAAACAACATCCTCGTTTTATGCTGCATTGCCTGTACATGACAATTTTCGCTTTTTGCGAGAATTTCAAAATCATCGGGCACCTTCGTTACTTCATCATTATGGGATTCCCATACAATCGATGTTTTTGGGATCCCTTGGAACAGCAGATCATTCTCTTTGATACGGATTAATTCAACCTTTCCAAATTCTGGTACTTTTGAAGGAGCTGCATCGCCACCAAAAAAGCGTGCCATAAACTGATGACCTGCGCATATCCCTAAAATTGGATAAGTTGCCTTTTCTAAATATTCTTTACAATTGCCCAGCTTTGTTTCAATTCCAATTCTAGGGGAACCACCAGACAATACGATTCCATCCACATCAAAGATTTCAGAAAAAGGAGCCGTATTTGGTACAATTTTTGTTTCAACATCCAAATACTTCAAAACCCTCCATTCTCTATGGGTCCATTGTCCTCCATTGTCAATCACATAGATTTTTACCATTTTATTCCCATTCTACAGTACTCGGCGGCTTATTTGTAACATCATAAACAACACGGTTTATTTTATCCTTCAAGTTATTGGAAATCTTTGTTGAAATGTTGTCTAATACTTCATGTGGAATTTCACTATATCTGCATGTCATGGCGTCCACACTTTGCACAGCACGAATTGCTATCGTATGACCATACGCTCTTTTATCTCCATGTACTCCAACAGTTTTTATCGGCATCAAGACTGCAAAATATTGCCAAGGAAGTTCCATCAATCCTTTTTCTGAAGCAGCCTCTATTTCCTGCTCAACGATATAGCATGCCTCTCTGACAATTTCTGTTCGTTCCGGTGTTGCCTCTCCAATAACTCTAATTGCCAAGCCAGGACCTGGAAACGGTTGCCGTTCTGAAACAGAAAGCTTCAACACTCGTGCAATCTTTCTTACTTCATCTTTATAAAAGTCTCTCAACGGCTCCACAAGTTTCACGTTCATATGTTTGGGAAGTCCACCAACATTGTGATGAGATTTTATTGTATCTCTTAGATTGTCACCGGATTCAATCCAATCAGGTGCAATAGTTCCTTGAACCAAATATTCTATTTTTTCTCCCTCAGCAACTTTTTCAAATAATCTAATGAATTTTTCTCCAATGATTTTCCGCTTCTTCTCAGGATGTTCAACGCCTTTTAACGCTTTATAATATTCTTTACTAGCATCGATAAATCGATAATTCAAACCAAGTTGTTCCATTAGTTTCTTAACAGTTTTAGATTCGTTTTTCCGCATATATCCAGTGTCAACATGCACAGCAACGAGCTGATCACCAATTGCTTTATTCACAAGAGCGGCACATACGGCGCTGTCTACGCCACCAGAGAATGCAATTAGTGCCCTTCCTCTTACCTCTTCTTTAATCTTTTTAGTTGCTTTTTCAATGAACTTTTCAGCATCAAACATGGTCAATCACTACTTAGCTAATACTTTCTTTCTCATGTTTTTTCTATAATCTTCTATTTGATTGG